>JBJEPO010000088.1:0-13078 GCA_051881275.1 Eubacterium sp.
CTGCGCTACACCAGCATTTATTAAATTTCGGCACCTAAAAACACAATGCACAGCGGTTTTGACGCTGTGCATATATTTTACTGTATAGAGTGAAAAAAATCAAGTATTATTTGAGCAAATCCAGCAAAGTTTCGTAAACGAAATCCACGGAAGCCTGACGGACCTTATTTCTGCCGATGGAGCCGAACTGCTTTGTAAAGGTTTTCACCTCGCCGTTAATGTAAAATCCGAAGCAGACCATACCTACCGGCTTTTTTGCCGTTCCGCCGCCGGGACCTGCTACGCCGGTAACACCAACGCCCACCTGCGATCCGGCAGTATTTGCGACGCCCTGCGCCATTTCGCAGGCAACATTTTCGGACACTACGCCGTACTGCAAAATAGTATCCGCCTTTACGCCCAAAAACTTAATTTTTGCCTCGTTGGCGTAAGTCACAAATGAAACGTCAAGCACCTGAGAAGCATTTGTGACATCAACAAGTGCGGCACAGCACATACCGCCTGTACAGGATTCAGCAAATGATATACGGTATTTTTTATCCATTAACAATTCTACTGTTTTTTCCTGCGCATCCATATTATCACCTGTTTTTACCTGTTTTTTAAAGTAACCGTTGTTTTATCAACTATATGATTTATAACATTATGAACCTTGATTTTAAGGTCGCCTGTTTCACACTCAAAGCTTTCGCCGTTTTTAGGCACTCTTTCAAGGACGGAACACACATAACCGTTAAAGGTATCGTATGTATCGCAGGGCATATCCACACCCAATGCTTTTGATACATCGTCCAAATCGGCACAGCCGTAAATACACCAGCTATTTTCGGTAAGCCTTGAAATATCCTCGGGCTTTGCCTCCTCCTCGGTTTCATACATATCGCCCACAAGGGCTTCAAGCAAATCGTGGAGGGTAATTATGCCCGTCAATCCGCCGTATTCATCAACCACAACGGCAAAGTAACGGCGTGTTTTTTTCATTGTTTTAAATAGCACATTGGCTTTCATACCCTCGGGTACAAAAAACGGCTTATCAACTGCATTTGCAAGGATGGACTCCTTGGATTTATCATCAAGTCTGAAATAATCCTTGGTGTCAAGCACGCCCACAATATCCTCGTGGTTTTCATCGTAAATCGGGAAAAACGAATGTCTGTTGGAGTCTATTGTTTTCTCCCACCGGTCAGCACTGTCGTTTAAATCTATTGAAACCACGTCAATTCTGTGGGTGCAAATCTGCTCAAGAGTAATATCGTCAAACTCAAAAACATTGTAAATCATTTCACTTTCGGAGGTTTTAATGGTTCCCTGCTCGTTGCCCTGAGCAAGAAGCATACGGATTTCCTCCTCGCTTACTCGGTCATCACTTTCGTTAGGGTCTATACCGAAAATACGAAGAATCAGATTTGTTGAAGCAGTGAGGATAAACACTATGGGTTTAAACACCACCGAAACTCCGGTAAGAAGTCCCGACAGTCCCAGCGCCATGCTCTCTGCCTTTTTAATTGCAAGACGCTTCGGCACAAGCTCGCCGAAAACGATATTAAAATACGCAAGGATTATTGTAATTACAATAATTGTAATATTACTTACCAGAGAACGTGAAACATCTGCGCCCGATTTTATTATTGCATCAACAATAGGCTGGGCAAATTTATCTGCCGCAAAGGCGGAGCTGAGAAGTCCTGCCAAGGTGATAGCAACCTGAATTGTGGCAAGAAAACGGGACGGCTCGCTGACAAGCTTTGACAGACGAACGGCTCGTTTGTCACCCTCGGACGTCATTTTATTGAGCTTTGCATCGCTCATTGAAATTACCGCAATTTCCGCACTGGCAAAAACTGCGTTTAAAAAAATCAGAACTATTAATAATATAACCGAACCAATCATAATTAATTATATTTATCCTTAAATTTATTTAATATTATTTTGAATTTTAGCAGCGGTAAGAGTATTTTTCATAAGCATTGCAATTGTCATAGGACCTACTCCGCCGGGTACGGGAGTGATGAAGGAGCATTTGTCCTTAACATTTTCAAAATCCACGTCGCCGCAGAGCTTTCCGTTTTCGTCACGGTTCATACCTACGTCAATAACAACTGCGCCCTCTTTAACCATATCGGCTGTAACGAATTTTGCTCTGCCCACAGCCGCCACAAGAATATCCGCCCTTGATGTTACCGACGGCAAATCCTTTGTTTTTGAATGGGCAATCTCAACGGTGGCGTTTTCGTGAAGCAAGAGCATTGCCTGGGGCTTGCCCACAATGTTGCTTCTGCCGATAACTACGGCGTTTTTACCGCACACATCAACGCCTGTTGAATGAATAAGCTCCATTACTCCGGCAGGGGTACAGGGCAGAAAATTATAGTCGCCAATCATTATTTTGCCCACATTTACAGGATGAAATGCATCCACATCCTTGATGGGGTCAATGAGATTTATAACCTCCTTGTCGTCAAGGTGCCCCGGCAAAGGAAGCTGGCACAAAATTCCGCTGATTTTATCATCTGCATTAAGCTTTTTAACCAAATCGTTAAGCTCCTGCTGAGTGGTATTTTCATCAAGCGCATATTTTACGCTGTAAAAGCCGCACTCCTCGCAGGCTTTTTCCTTATTTCTTACATAAACCTGAGATGCAGGGTCATCGCCGACAATTATTACTGCAAGACCCGGTGTAACGCCTTTTTTCTTCAGCTGTTCACACTCCTGCCTTACCTGCTCCTTAACTGCCTTTGAAACAGCCTTTCCGTCAATTATCTGCATTTTCATTCTCCTTTTTTTCACTGTTCATATCTATTTCTATTGAAGAAAATCCGTCCTTATCCTTCAAAATGATTTTATCATTTACCGCTCCCGGTGTATCAAGCACAAGTGCTTTGGGAAGATTTCCCTTTTTATACCTAACCATACAGTATATGAAAAACGCCAATGCAACAACCACTATTATCAGGGACAAAAGCTGACTTACTCTGATAGTGGTATCGCCTATATAGAGAGAGTCGGTACGCATACCCTCAACAACCATACGTTCCGCACCGTAAAGCACTCCGTAAAGCATAAAAATTTCGCCTTTGAATTTTCTGTGTTTTGTGACGATAATATGAAGAATAACAAATGAAAGCAAACACCACACGCTTTCATACAAAAATGTGGGATGTACGGCGGTGGCAGGGTCAACGTCAATACCCTTTGCCGCCAAGGTATCCGCAGAAGCCTCAAGGGTGTCCCGGATTTTTGTGCTCCACATTCTGAACAGGGCGGTGTCGGTATTTGTACCGAAGGCCTCTTGATTAAAGAAATTGCCCCATCTGCCGATGCCCTGTCCTATAAGCAAACCGAGAGCACCTAAATCAAGCAGGTTTAAATAGTTGATTTTACCTATTTTACATCCGATGGCGGCACCGATAAGCGCACCGATAATACCGCCGTAAATGGCAATTCCGCCGTTCCATATAGCAGGAATTTCCGACAGATGAACGGAATAATAATCCCATTCAAATGCCACGTAATAAAGTCTTGCGCCGACAATTCCGAACAGCGTTCCCCAAATAAGCACATCGGTCATACCGTCAAGGCTCATTTTCCACTTATACGCCATACGTCCGCCGTAAAGCACGGCAAGAGTAAAGCCGAAGGCAATAATTATGCCGTACCAATGCACACTGTAACCGAACACGGTAAAGGCGACGGAGGGCAGGTTAAAGCTTATGCCCAAGCCGTCAAAAAAAACTCTTGTATAATCACTCATATATTTTTTCCATCCTTATTTTTTACTACTGACAGAGCGGAATATTCCTCCTTCATCATACCGTCAAGACGTTTTTGAATATCGTCAACTGTAACGGACTTGTATATTTCAAGAGAGTCAAACATATTCCAGTCATTAAAATCGCAGGCAATAATAGCATTTGCAATACTGTCAATATCGTTGTACTGCATAATCTCTCTGCCGTACAGAGAACGGCGCACACATTCAAAGGCGTCTTGGTCTATTCCCTCGCTTTTAAGCCGTGCAATCTCTTTTTTTATTTCATCGGCAACAGCCTTGGGATTTTTGCTTTCACCCTCAAACATTACGGCTTCATATCCGTAGCCGATAAAATATTCCTTACCGAACGAAGCGTTAATAAGTCCCTCATCCAACAGCTTTTTATAAAGAGGAGAGGTATCTCCGGCAATGATTTCAAGCAGAATGTCGGTGTAGATACTGTCCTTTAATGACTGTACAGGCTTTTCACATGCTTCCTTATAGCCGAAGGCAAACACGGGAACGCTCATTGCAAGATTATATTCATAATAATCCTTAACTATATTCCTGGGCTCATCCTCAAAGGATTTTTCAATAGAAAGAGGCTTTGCGGGAATGAGATACTCGTCGCAGACAGACAAAACATCCTCCACCGTAACATTACCTACAACGGCAAGTGCCATATTATGAAGATTGTAGAAGGTGTTGTAGCAATCATACAAAAGCTTGTCCGTAATCTGTGCGATAGACTCCACAGTACCTGCAATATCTATTCTTACAGGGTGGTTATGATAAAGGCATCTTAAAAGATTAAATGTGCTCATCCAGTCGGCAACGTCGTAATACATCGTGATTTCCTGACCGATTATTCCCTGCTCCTTTGCAACGGTTTCGGCAGTAAAATAGGGATGCTGTACAAAATCAAGGAGAATTTTCAAATTTTCTTTAAAATTACCGCTGCACTGAAACAGATAGCAGGTTTTGTCAAAGGAGGTATAGGCGTTGGCACTGGCTCCTGTTTTAGCATATCTTGCAAAGGCGTCCAAATCCTCGCTTTCAAACAGCTTATGCTCAAGAAAATGAGCAATACCCTCCGGCACCTGAGTCCATTGGTTGCTGTCGCTTCGCTTAAATCTTGTATCAATAGAGCCGTATTTCGTGCCGAAAATCGCATAAGCCGAGGAATAGCTTTCCTTTGGCATTACATAGATTTTCAGTCCCGACGGATGCTGTATAACATAATATTTTTCATTCAATATATCCGATACTATCTCTTTCATTATTCAGCCTCCTTAATACAGGTAAGTTTATAAACAGTGTCAAGAGAAATAAGGCTTGCACAGTGCTGAATCTGCTCTTTTGTAACATTGTCGTTGTTCTCTGCCGATTGTGCGGGAGACACTGTTTTATCGTCGGCAATCTGCACCGAATACCAGCTGAGCAGGCTCAAGGAATCGTCCGTTACACCGTTAATCATATCGGTAAGACCGATTTTTGACGAAGCAAATTCCTCGTCAAAATTTCCTTTTTTAATTTCATCAAGCTGATTTAATATTTCGTTTACAGCCTTGTCCATATTTTCTTCTTCACAGCCGCACTGAATCATAATACAGCTTTTTCTTCTGTCATATCGGGCAGAGCAATAATAGCAAAGCGAAAGCTTTTCACGGACATTGGCAAAAAGCTTGGAATACGGACCGCCGCCGAACACGTCACAAAAAGCACGCATTGCGTCGGTGCCTTCGTCATCGCTTTTCATATTAACCCTAAAGCCAAGCACAAGCTTACCCTGTTTAACATCAATACGCTCCCGGGCATTATTAACTTCAAGTGCCTTTGGGATAAACACGGATTCTTGAGGCTTAACGTAATTACGCTTAACTGACGAAAATTTTTCGCTGAGCATCTGCTCAATATCCTTTGTATCGCAGGAGCCTACAACGGTAAAACGCACCTTTGACCTTTCAACAAGTTTTTTTAATGCGTCCTTAAGGTCCTCGGCGGTAATGCAGTTAACATCGTCAACTGTGCCGTATTTGTTAATTGCAAAAGGCTCGCCTTTAAACATAATCTGCTGGGCACGGTTAAGACTGTATATGCGTTTTTCGTTTTCTTCGCTTTCAATTTTCTCAGCCACAAGCCGTTTTTCACGCTGAATATCCGCCTGACGAAAATTGCCGTTGTCGTCAAAATTAGGATTAAAAATCAGCGAAAGCAGAAGCTCGGCACATTCAAGGGCAATGCTTGTACCCATAAGACTGAATCTGTCGTCAAGGCTTGTTATATTAAGGGAAAGCATTTGGTTCTCCCCTGTTTTGGCAACACTTGCTCTCAATGATGCGCCGTAAAGATATGCAAGCTTTTTGTTTAACTGCTCCATTGCAGGATATTCGGCTCCCGTATGGGATAGCATATTAATCAAAACGGCGTTTACCGACGCAGTCTTACTGTCCGTCAGAGGATAGAGAAAGGACGCCGATATTTCGTTTGTTTTAAATCTGTGTGCCGGAACGCTGACAAGCTCAACTCCCGGGAACAATTCTTTTTTTATAAAATCGCTCAATTAAAATTCCTCGCAATCACTATTACATTCTTTAAATATCTAATATAACATATTATTGGATTAAATTCCATAAATAATTACAATAAAATGTAAAGTAAAGCTAAAATTAACATATTATCTGCATGTTCGTTTGATAAAACAAGGATAAGTGCAAGGACAAGAGCGAAGGAATCATCCTCTTTCTCAGCCGCAGGACTTATTTTTTCGTTATTATTCACAGTGGGCTTTGTATTGGTATTTTGCGGCACAGGCGGAATTTTAGGGGCATTATTCTCACTGCTTTCGCCATTTTCATCAACATAATTTTTCGCACGGCGGCGCATTTCCTGAACACGCATTTTTGCGTCGCTTATATCGGAGGAAGAAAACTGAGCCATTAGAACAAATCCTTTAGATAGGGCAATACTTCAAATAGTTTAAGTATTTTTATCGCCTGGTCCGCTTTTTCACGGGACTGGGGCGACAAATGGGGTTTAAGGGCTACTATCAAATCGGTGTTTTTTGATGAGGCACTGTTCATTTTATCAAAAATGCTTTTCGCCTTCATCATCATATTGAAATCAATCTGACTTAAGCCTAAAGCGTTGGAATTATTTTCGGTATTTGAGGAATTATTACTGTTATTATCGGAATTATTTTTCTGTTCCTGTGCGGCGTCGCCGCCTAATATTGACGACGCCACACCTTTGAGCATATTAATATCATCATCGGACAGCGATGAAATAATATCATTTATGTTATCCATATTTTAACGTCACTGACCTTTCATTAATTTTTCAAGCAGTTCCTTTGCTTCGGGAGTTGAAAGAAGCTTTTGCGCCGCATCCTTGTCGGACAGAACCGATTTAAGCTTTTTTGAGGCGGAGTCGGAAAGATTTTTGTTGATAAAATCGTCAACGTTTCCGCTTTGCGCCGCTTTTTTTAGCTCGTTAACATCAAGATTTGCTTTTTTTGCCGCTTTTTTTAAATATTCATCGTTTATATTATTTGCCATTGAATAAATCATCTCCTTGTTATATAATAATTATGAAACGAGAGGGGGTATTATGAATGAGAATAATCGTAACATCCGATTCACACAGAATGAAAAGATTTCTTTATGAAATAATTGAAAAGCATCTTGACGACGCCGATTTATTCATTAATTTGGGGGACGGCGAGGATGATGTTGATGACGCTTTACTGCTTTATCCGCAGATAAAGCTTGAGCGTGTTGCGGGAAACTGCGATTTCAGCAGTAATCTGCCTTTATATAAAACAATCACCTGTGCCGGTAAAAAATTTTTTTTTACCCACGGGCATATTTTTGGTGTGAAGCACGGATATGATGAAATTATCCAAAAGGCAAAGGAGGAAAACGCCCACATCTGTCTTTTCGGTCATACACACATACCCTTTACACAATACCTTGACGGTATATATTATATGAATCCCGGCGCAGTAATGTGCTCAAGCTACGGCATAATTGACATCACCGATAAAGGAATTATGGCATATCCGACGAATGTATAAAAAACAGACCGTGAAGGGCGAGGAGCCTTGCTTCACGGTCTTTCATTTTGAAATTAATTGTCTTGGCGGAGCATAAGCTCCTTACACACACCGACGATATGCTCTATTCTTTCCACCATTTCCCTCGGGGTTTCCTTCATTCCCTTTTGCACCCATGCGATGGTGACGCCGGAAATGCCGTAGCCGAAAAATTCTGCCGTTGATTCATCGGAGTTATTATCGGTATTTTCAATGCCGATAGACTTTTTAATATTTTTCATAACCTCAATTAACTGTTTAATGGCAATGGAGCTTATAAATCTGTTTAAATCATCGGAATTAATTTTGATAGCGTTTTGATAAAATTTTTTATCGTTACTCATAGTAGTAAACATATCGTAAAATTTATCGTACATTGTATCAAGATTAAAGCCGTCCATCAAAGGCGAAAGCAGCTCGTCATAAATAAGCCAGTCCAAAAGCTCATACCTGTCCTGGAAATGATAATAAAACGTCTGGCGGTGAATATAGCATTTTTCCGTAATATCCGAAACGGTGATTTTATCAAAAGGCGTTGTATTCATAAGCTCTTTAAGTGCGCCTGCAAGCTTTCTTTTAGTAAGCATTGAACAGCTGATTTTATCGGTTTTATTCATCATCACGCCTCCTATGTTTCATTTGATTATTACACCAATAATACCATAAAATAATTAACAGTACAAGAAGTATATTGTGAAATTAACGGATATCGGCTTGGCTGCCTTTATTTGCTTTGTGCTCCCTGCTATCATCTGCAGTGGGAATTGAGTCGGCAATTCCGTAAAGCTTAATATCCTTTCTGCCCTTGTCTTCATGCGGTTTATCCATAACAATATCTAAGATGTGTTTATATTTTTTAAGCGTAAAATCGGGATACCGATTTTTAATTTTACTCAAAATTGAATTATCACTTTGCATTGATGAAATGATTTTTTGAAGCAGCTCCGACTCTTTTATATGACTTACTAAGGTTTCAATCTGCTTTTCAGTTAAATCAACGCCTTTTTGAGTTTCGCAAATCACGCTGTTTTGTATTTTTTTAAGCATTTTTACCATACCCTTTAAATCGGCAATGGTGGTAGTTACATCTACAAGCAAAAACGAATAAAGCACAAAGCATATTATGTACAGTATATTTTGCGGTATTAAATCCGTTAATTTTTCTGCTAAAGGCTGAAGCAGTTTGACAATTATCACCGCACCTGCCCCGAAAATCAGCAATCCTTTAAGATAAACCCTGCCCTTGATATTAAAACGCCTGTCGGAATAGTCCCACCACATTGCGTTAAACAGCTTTTCCATAAGAAAATGAGTAATGTATTCAAGAGCTCCGCATATAAGCAGACCGAATATAAATATAAGAAAAATATTATTTACTCTGCCGTAAAGAATGGCTGTACAAATAACGGCACCCGTACCGTATATAGGGCAGACGGGACCGAACAAAAATCCTCTTTTTACAGCCTTTTTATCTCTGATTAGATATAATAATGTTTCCATTATCCATCCGGCTATGCTGTAAAGCATAAACCAGAAAAAATAACGGCAAATTAAATTCAACATAAATATTCACACAGGCTTTCATAGATAAAATCAAACGTATTCACATTGTTTTTCGGCTATACTGTTGATTTCGTCATATATTTCACGGAATTTTTTTGACGTGCCTAATACATCCTCATTGGCGCAGTGCTTGTCCGCAAGAGTTAAAATCCATCCGCCGGTATATTTCGGAGGTGCAGGATGCAGGGGCCACATGTGGCATAGAATCATATCCCTTTGCATATCGCTGAGAGGGAAAAGATATTCCTCTATATTTCTCACCGACGCCTTAGGATGATACCAAGCATGCTTTTCGCTATGCTTATCCGTATGCCAGTCGTACAAATAAAAATCGTGAAGCAATGCGGCACGAACAATATCATCACTGTCAATATTCAGAGAATCACATATTTTCATAACAGTATATGCCACATATACGCTATGAAAATGAGTGCTTATTTTTCCGTGATGATTATATTTTTTCATAGATTTGACATATTCGTTTTTCAACAAATCACCGTTTATGCATATAAAACGGTTAATATTAATTCTTTCCTTTGACGATATCATAAGCAAGAGCCTTTAATTTTTATTCAGTTTATTATATTTTACAAATCAGTCAGTGTAAATAAAGTAAGTACAAATTTAATATATAATTTATATATCAAAAAGACCCGGTAACATTACGTTATCGGGTCTGCACAGTGAGGAGGAGTAAAACTGCGCTATATATTAATCAAAGACAAATTGTCCGTCTTTGAAGTCAACGGTGCATTTTGAATTTGGCTTAACGGTACCGTCAAGTATTAATTCGGAAAGCTTATCCTCAATCCTTGACTGAATGGCACGCCTTAAAGGACGGGCACCGTAAACCTTGTCAAAGCCTGCGTCGGCAATGGCACCGATTGCCTCGTCGGTAAATTCAACGTCAATATCCATATCGCCCAGGCGTTTTTTAAGGGTAGCAAGCATACGTGCTGCAATCTCCTTAATGTCGTCCTTTTCAAGCTGGTTAAACACAATAATCTCATCAAGACGGTTGAGAAATTCCGGCTTAAAGGTACGTTTAAGGTCGGGCATAACAAGCTCTTCAATGGTCTTGTTGGAATCCTCTTTTTCGTGGCTAAAGCCAAGTGCCTGCTTGTTTTCGGTAATTTTTGACGCACCCACGTTGGAGGTCATTATGATAATTGCATTTTTAAAGGACACCTTCCTGCCCTGTGAGTCGGTAAGAACACCGTCCTCCAAAATCTGCAAAAGCATATTAAACACATCGGGATGAGCCTTTTCAATTTCATCAAAAAGCACTACCGAATAGGGCTTACGGCGGATTTTTTCAGTTAACTGACCGCCTTCGTCAAAGCCCACATATCCCGGAGGCGAGCCGATAAGCTTTGACACGGTATGCTTTTCCATATACTCGGACATATCAAGCTTGATAATTGCGTTCTCGTCGCCGAACATAGCCTCTGCAAGTGCCTTGCAAAGCTCGGTCTTGCCTACGCCGGTGGGTCCTAAGAAGATAAATGAGCCGATAGGTCTGTTGGGATTTTTCAGTCCTACTCTGCCACGGCGAATAGCCTTTGAAATAGCAGATACGGCTTTATCCTGTCCTACAATTCTCTTATGGAGAATATCCTCCATATTAAGCAGTCTTTCGGACTCCTCTTTTGTAAGTTGACTTACCGGAATACCGGTCCAGCCTGAAACGATGGCGGCAATATCCTCGGTTGAAACTGCCTTAACATCATGGGAGGAGGCGTTTTTCCATTTTTCCTTTTCTCCGTCAAGCAGGTCCTTAAGGCTTTTTTCCTTATCACGGATTGAGGCGGCGGATTCAAAATCCTGTGCCGCAACAGCCGACTGCTTTTCCTGCTCAAGACGCTTAATTTCCTCCTCCATTGATTTAAGGTTATCGGGAATTGTATATGCGTTAAGACGTACCTTTGATGCCGCCTCGTCAATAAGGTCAATGGCTTTATCGGGCAGGTATCTGTCGGCGATATAGCGTGACGACATTTTTACTGCGCTTTCAATGGCTTCATCTGTGATTTTTACCTTATGGTGAGCCTCATATTTATCACGAAGTCCCTTTAAAATTTCTATGGACTCTTCCTCAGTAGGCTCGCCCACCGTTACAGGCTGAAAACGTCTTTCAAGGGCGGCGTCCTTTTCAATATTCTTTCTGTACTCGTCTATTGTAGTTGCGCCGATTACCTGAATTTCGCCTCTTGCAAGGGAGGGTTTAAGAATATTTGCGGCGTCAACCGCACCTTCGGCGGCACCTGCGCCCATAATTGTATGAACCTCGTCAATGAACAAAATTACGTCCTTTGCGTTTTTAACCTCGTCCATTGCCTTTTTGATTCTCTCCTCAAAGTCACCGCGGTATTTTGTACCGGCAACCATTGAGGTAAGGTCAAGGGCTACAATTTTTTTATTTTTAAGCAGCTCCGGCACCTCGTCCTGAACTATTTTAAGTGCCAGTCCCTCGGCGATTGCCGTTTTACCTACGCCCGGCTCACCGATAAGGCAGGGATTGTTTTTATTACGCCTTGACAAAATCTGAATAACGCGCTGAATTTCTTTTTCCCTGCCGATAACAGGGTCAATTTTGCCCTGCTTTGCCATATCGGTAAGGTCCTTGCCGAATTCATCAAGGGTTGGAGTTTTGCTCTTGCCTTTTTTTCCGTTTTTTGACGATTGGGTGGTGTCGCTTTCACCGCTGGAGATTGACTGACAAAGCTCGTCAATCAGTGCTCTTTCGTCAACGCCCAAATCATTTATGAATTTAACAGCGTAGGAGTCGCTTTCACGCAGGAGCGACAGCAGTAAATGCTCTGTTCCCACAAATGAATGCATCATTCCCCTCGCTATCTGAAATGACAGCTCTATAATTCGTTTTGAACGTGGTGTAAAATCATCCGGCGACAATCTTGTGGGATTGCCTACGCCGATTTCCTTTTTAATCAGTTCGTCAACGTCCTCAAATGTAATACCTTTATTTGAAAGAGCCACGGCTGCCATACCCGTGCCCTCTTTAAGCAGACCCACAAGAATATGCTCGCTGCCTATATAATTATGGCCGTAATTTTCAGCCGATTTTATTGCAAGGTTAAGCACCTCGTTGGCTTTCTGCGTGAAAGAATTAAACTTATACATAGTTAATACCTCCAAATTCACGGCAGAAATTCTGCCGGTTTATTCTAATTTTTCTCTGACAAGACGGGCTCTGAGCTTACTGCACATATCCTCGGAAAGGTCTGCGCCTGCTTCGTCAACTATTGTTGCGTTAAGCATTGCAAACATCAGCTCTCCCGCTGTACTGTAATCTATATCAAAATATCCAAGGGATATACCAAGACGCACAAGCGATACCATATCAAGCAATTCCGGCTCGTCAAGCTTTCTTGCCATTTTGAGTATGCCCAAGGTACGGTAAATTTTATCCTCAAAATTAATATCCTGCGAAAGCTGTTCTCTTGCCGCTCTCTCCTGCTTAACTATCTGGGTACAAATTGCATCCACATTATCTATTGCGCTTTTTTCGCTGATACCGAGAGAAACCAAATTTGAAAGGACATAAATATCACCTGCTCCGTCCTTGTGAAGCGGTCTTAGAGACAGTCCTAATTTTGACACCATAGCGGACAGCTTATACAGTGCATTCTGCTGAACAAGAGCAGGTAGAT
>JBJEPO010000089.1:0-2300 GCA_051881275.1 Eubacterium sp.
GGGGGAAACGGCGGTGATGTCGCCGTCCTTAAGCACGTTTACAATATCCGGCTTTTTCTCTAACATATCGGTGATGGAGCGTTTGCTTTTTGCCACTGCAAGACTCTGGAGAAACTCGCCGATGGTGAAAAGGAGCATTACGGCACAGCCCTCGCTGTATTCCTTTATGGCAAAAGCACCTAATGACGCCACGGTCATTAAAAAGTTTTCGTCAAACAGCGAGCCGTGGAGAAGTCCCTCAACAGCCTCCTTTACAACGTCAAAGCCTACAATAATATAGGAAATGCCGAAGCAAATAAGATATACATATTCGGGCACGTTTGTAAATTCCGACATAATCCAGCCGGCGGCAAAAAGTATGCCGGCGGAAATGATTTTAAAGGCAAAATCCTTTTTGTTTACGTTTTCGTGGTCGTGGTTATGACCGCATCCGCATCCGCAGTCCGAATGCTGATGCTCGCCGTGACAGGAGCATCCTTCATCCTCGCAGTGTGAGTGCTTGTGATTTTCTGACATATCTTTCATCCTTTCTCAGTGTTATTCTTCAATGTGCTGTACAGCACAGTTTATAATTGTTTTTACATGGTCGTCGGAAAGAGAATATATCATACTTTTTCCGTCACGCCTGTATTTCACAAGATGGTTTTGCTTTAATACTCTGAGCTGGTGCGACACCGCCGTTTGTGACACTCCTATTTTTTCAACTATTTCGGATACGCACAAATCCTTGTCAAACAGCGTGCAGAGTATTTTTATTCTTGTGGAATCGGAAAAAACCTTGAACAAATCAGCCAGGTCATACATTATTTCTTCATCCATATTATCACTCCTTATAATGAATATATGTACATCTGTTCATACGAGCATTATATGACTAAATAACTGCTTTGTCAAGTATTTTATAAATTTTTTGAAAAAGTATTGGCGTTTTGCAAAATATGTGTTACAATTAGTGCAATGTTAAATATATGTTAAACCGAGATACAATTTTTTGGTTTTGAAAGGGCTTACAATGAAGAAAACAGGTATATCAACCGCCGTGTTTGGCACGGTGTTTAATTTTGCTCTGTTTTTAGTAAAACTGTATATCGGCATAAGCTCAAATTCTCTGACGGTTTACTGCGACGCCGTAAATAATTTAGGCGACACCTTCGCCTGTCTTGTGGCACTGATGGGATTTATCATAGCGTCAAAGCTTGACGATAGGCGAAACAGCAGAGCTCAAAGTCTTTGTACCTTTGTAATAAGCACGGTTATTGCAGTAACCGGCTGTTATTTTGTGTACAACGGTCTTGAGAGAATTATGTATCCTCTGCCTGTTTCCTATTCGGTGCAGTATGCGCTGGCTATCGGAATAACCGTTGGGGCAAAGGTGCTGATGGGTGCGGTTTATATAATTATGAATAAAAAACAGCCGTCCCCTGTGCTTAAAGCGCTGATACTTGACAGCTTTCTTGACTGTGCAATCACTGTTTGCTCATTAATAAGCCTGTTTCTCATTACAAAAATCAATTTTGCGGCAGACGGAGTATTTGCAGTAATTACCGGATTTGCCGTAACTGTGTCGGCGGTTAAAAGCATAGTGAGAGAATCAAAATATTTAATTAACGGGTGAGGCGTATGAAAACAAAAACGAAGAATAAAAAGAAAATAGGAAAGCGTATCTTAAAAATCCTGCTTATTGCTTTAATGATTATTGCTATACTTGTAGGAATTGCCGCAGTTGTAAATGTTATCGGCATAAAGTCAAACAAGAATTTTGCGTCCTCGGTGGGCAAAACCGAGTATGAAAGCCAGCTTGTGCCTGAGCTTGACGAGCAAAACGGATATTACACCTTTACAACCGACAGGAATTTTAAAATTATGCAGCTTACCGACGTGCATATCGGCGGCGGATTTATGAGTATTAAAAAGGACAATATGGCTATCAATGCCGTAGCCGCAATGGTTAAGGAGGAAAAGCCCGACCTTGTAATCGTAACAGGCGATATTGCTTATCCCGTACCATTCCAGGCAGGCACCTTTAACAACAAGTCCGGAGCGGAAATTTTTGCAGAGCTTATGGAAACCCTGGGCGTTTACTGGGCTCCCGTATACGGTAATCACGATACCGAGGCATATTCATATTATAGCCGAGAGGATATATCCGAATTATATTCAAATAAAGAAAAATATCCACACTGCCTTTTCCAGTCCGGTGATGAAAGCGTTGACGGCTGGGGCAACTATATTATAAACGTCAAAAACTCAAAGGGCGAAATCACACAGAGCCTTTATATGCTTGACTCAAACTCATATCT
>JBJEPO010000090.1:0-12724 GCA_051881275.1 Eubacterium sp.
GGGTTTAGCCGAGTACACCGACGGCGTAAATCAAGTTAATGACCGCGTAAAGCTGCTAAATTCCAACAGTGATGCACTGAATGACGGTGCAAAGCAACTGCTTGACGGATTAAACACAATGAGCGACACAATCGGTTCATCGCTTACAGAGGAAAATTTGAAGGACCTTGAAACTCTCGAAAGCGGTCTTATTCAGCTTAACGACGGTATTCAAACATTGCAAAAGGCAATTAATGAGGATTATAAATTAAGCGACGACACAATAAAAGAAATTAACAGAACCATTGAAAACTGCGAGGAAATTATACAGACTGACGATTTTGAAAATCTGTGCAAGCTACTGAACAGAAGCGACATTGATTACGACAGTATAAAAAGCACTGTTGAAAGGCTGTTGAAAATTCCCGGTCTGAAGGACAAAGAAAAGGAGAACATACAACGGCTTATTGATATGATTGATTTGCTGAAAACCGCACAAGCAATAGGTCCCTACATCACTCCCGAAAATGCAGAGAAAGTGATTACGGCGGCAAAATCTCTTGTAAGTGCTTACGGACAGTTAACAGACGGTGTACAGCAGTTATCAGACGGAGGAAATAAGGCTCTGCCTGTTGCTTCAGAGACGCTGAAAACTCTCTCTAACGGATTGTTAAGCGTTAAGCAGGGTCTTGACCAAACAAAAGAAAATGACGGCGAAACAGGACTTATTGAGGGTATGCAAACGCTTAAAGCAGGTATCACCGCTTACACCGACGGCGTCAGTCAGGTATATGACGGAACTCAGCAGTTAGTTGCTAATAACGGCAAGCTCCTTTCCGGTGCAGGTCAGTTAAATGACGGTGCCGTTCAGCTTGCGGGCGGCTCAAAGCAATTATATGACGGTTCCCTTGAGATAGACGCAGGCTGTACAAGGCTTATGGCAGGAGCAAAAACACTTGAGGAATCGTTACAGGACGGTGCTAACCAAATTGAGCAAACGAATACAAGCGACGAGGCGGCGGATATGTTTTCTCAGCCTGTTACCGATAAAGAGATTTTTCAGCGCCATATCAATTCAAACGGCGAGGCAATGTCGGCATATATGATGTGCGCCGCCCTTTGGGTTGCCTGTCTTGCTTACTGCTTAATGTTCTCACCGTACAAAACCTCTCTTGCCAAGTGGAAAGGTCAGAAGGACTTTATAATTCACGCAATAATCAGCGTGGTTGTGGCAGTTGTTCAGGCACCGATAATGATAACCTTGCTGATGGCTATTGACGGAATGAGACCGGCGCACGTATTGGGAACCTACCTAATGTCAATACTTGTGTCCGTGGCGTTTATGTCGCTGATATTCTTCGTCAGCACCCTGCTGGGCGAGGTAGGCTCCTTCGTGCTTCTTGTACTGCTATGCTTACAGTTATCCGGTGCGGCAGGAACATATCCCATTGAGCTTTCCCCTAAGTTTTATCAGATTATTCATCCCTTTATGCCCTTCTCCTACGGAGTTGATGCATTTAGGAGTACGGTGTCAACCGGAAATTCACTGACAACGGATATAATATTCTTTGTAAGTATAATAGTGATAAGCGGACTTTTAACTGCCCTTACCTTCATTGTAAGAACGAGAATACACCAAAAACGCTACGAGCAACAGATTAAGGAAAGGCTTGAAAAGGAAATTGAATATTATAATGCGGAGCTGATATGACAGTAACGCAAAAAGTTGCCGTGGAAATAACCACGGCAATTTTTTAATTTAAGTCTTCCTTTAACGTCTCAACCACAGAGTCGTCTTTAAGCCTTGAAAATGATACTATCATTGAAATACCTATCAGCAGAAATACGGCAACAATGGTCGCAATATAAATAGGAATATTTAACTGAAACGGCAAGGACGATTCACCAAAAATCACATTCAGCAGATACGAAACTAAAATTGATATTGGTATGCTGAATATCAGCGCACGAAGTCCGTAGAACAGACTTTCAAGGCATATCATTTTATTAAATCCCTTTGGTGTTGTTCCCACGGATTTAAGCATTGCAAATTCCTTTCGTCTTAAATCAATTCCTGTTGAAATTGTATTGATAATATTTGCAATAGTTACAAGAGTAATCAGTGCAATAAAGCCGTAAACGAACACCTGAAGCACGAGAATTATTGTATCCATCATTTGATTGGAGTCATCTATATCCATCACGCTTAAATCCTGAAACGCTTTATCATTCTCAGATATACTGTAAAGGTCTTGGCAAAATTCAGTATGATTGTCGGTAATGACAGAGATATTTATATACTGAGAGCCGTCCGTAACAAACCGTGACATACTAAGCGGTACAAAGGCACATATATAGCCGGGTGGAACAAGATTATATATAATATTGTTTTTATTATACTTTACAAGTCCCGATACCGTATAATCGGCAGGATGTTCGTTTTCATCATCGTTATTGTGATAAAGTCTTTCGCCTATAACATTATTATTAAACACTGCGGTACTGTTATCCTTTCTGTCAACATCATTCATCAGCAGACATTTGACGGAATCGGAATTTGAGGTGTAATACTGTGTACTGTCTATGTTATTTTCTTTGCAGATTTGGTTGAAATCCTCATCATCAACAGTGATTACAAAAGCAGTCTGAACTTGATCAAAAAGATTTTTATAAGTGGGTGTGAGAATATCCTTTTTGGCAAAATCCTGATTTGTATCATCTTTAATTTTTGAATTTTCACCGTAGAATAAAAATTGGTCGGTGGTGTTGCAGAAATAATCCTTAACATACTTATTCTCCGACAGCTCGGCACACAGCTTTGAATATTTGTCGGCAGGAATACCTACGGAAACATTATACGGTATCTGCTGCTGAGAAATATTTGCACGTACAAACAAATCGCAAAAGTAATTTACGCTTAAAAACAGAATTACGGAAACGGAAATGGAAACAATTATAACTCTTGCCTTTCTGCCGTTGCGTTTTAAATTCTTGTTTGCAAGCTCGCCCTCATAGCCGAAAGCTTTACGAATTATCGGTGATGATTTTACCCTTTTACTTTTTATTTTTATTTCATTGCTTTGGCGTATTGCCTCAATAGGTGTAACGGCAGACGCCTTTTTAGCAGGAATAACGGAGCTGATAAATATTGTCAGCAGGCTGAAAAGCACAACGCCGATAACAACCAAGGGCGAAACAATAACCTTCATACTCACCGAATCACTGCCCACAATCATACCGGAGTCAACGATTCTGTCGCCTAAAATTTTAAGGGTAATTGAAATACCGATAATACCTGCCGCCATACCAACGGGAATACCCACTGCACCCATTGCAAGACCTTCAAAATAAACTGAGCGTTTTTTCTGTGATTTTGTTGCGCCCACTGACGCCAACATTCCCAGGTACCGTGTTTTTTCGGACAGGGACATACCGAAAGCGTTATAAATTAGCATAACCGACGCAACCATTATTATAAATAAAATTACACACACCATCGGTATCATCGTTTGCGCCGTATCGGAGTTTTTTGAGATTGCAAGCTTTGATGCTAAAAATTCGGAATTATAGCTAACGACATCACCGTTATCCAAATCATCCTCATTTATGCCGATACCTCTCATTACATTTTTAATCTCGTTAAGGGCATTGGGAGTAACCTTAGCAAGCTCAATATACGCATTGCATCCGGCTGTTTCTCCGGGGTTGATTGCTCTTATCATACCGTAGCTTTTTGTGGGATAATTTGAATGTATAACCGCAGTGATTTTGCATTTAAGATTTTTGTTAAAATCAAATTTTTCACCTGACTGTATTGAACCGCCGACGGTCATTATTTCGCCGTTTTCGGTAACATAGCGGGTGCCTGCTTCAAAAACGACAGTGTCGCCTATTTTCCAATCAAGATTGTTTTTCTTAATATAAGCTTCATCAACTGCGATTTCGTTTGAATTTTTCGGCAGTGTTCCGTCAAAATCGCCCACAACTATTTGATTAAGGTTGTTGTAATCACCATAGTAAATATCGCCTACGGAATAAATTCCCTCGGCATTTTTAATTTTAAACGAGTTCTCGCCTGGTGTATCCGGACGAGAATATCCGACTCTTTTTAAATTAGACATACTGTTCAATTTGCTTTGCTGTTTTTCGTCGGTATTATATACGATAGCGTGCCAATTTCCCGAGGAATAGACCTCTACCTCGCCGAAAAGATTCATAAATGAGGCAAAGCTTACGAACACAGCCGTAATCATAGCGACGGAAACGGCTATTCCGAGAACTGTTACCACTGTTCTGCGTTTATTTTCTTTAAGGTGGCGCAGAGTCAATTTATTAACTATATTCAATGCATCTGCACCTCGTCTCTTACAATTTTGCCATCCTCAATAGATATAATTCTGTCGGCTGAAAGAGCGATGCGCTCGTCGTGGGTTATGATTATAACTGTTTGATTATACTCTTTATTGAAGTATCTTAAAAGATTAACAATATCCCTTGAATTTTCGCTGTCAAGATTACCGGTAGGCTCATCTGCAAGCATAATGGCAGGATTATTAATCAACGCTCTGCCTATTGATACCCTCTGCTGTTGACCGCCTGAAAGCTGATTAGGCAAATGCCCTACTCTTTCAGTCAGTCCGAGCCTTTTAAGCAAATCATCAACTATTCTTTTATCCGGCTTTCTGCCGTCAAGAAGCAAAGGCAGAGTTAGATTTTCCTCAACAGTAAGAATAGGTATCAGGTTGTAAAACTGATAAACAAGACCTATTTGACGGCGGCGAAATATTGCCAGTGCAGTCTCGTCAAGCTGTGATATATCCGTATTGTCAATTACAACACTGCCCGAGGTTGCCTTATCAACACCGCCGAGTATATGAAGCAGAGTTGATTTTCCGGAGCCTGACGGTCCGACTATTGCTACAAACTGTCCTTTTTCAACGGTGAAGGAAACATTATCAAGGGCTTTTACCTGTGTTTCACCTTTGCCGTAGATTTTAGATAAATTTTTGATTTTTAAGATTTCCATATCTTTATCTCCTTTCGCAAATGTGAGTATAAGCCCTCAAGATTACTTTTAAGTGACTTTTTAATAACAATTTTGTCACACAACGCCTTTATAAAACTTTATGATAAATTCAGTACCCTCACCCTTTTCGCTTGACGCTTCTATTACTGCGTTTTGCTTTGCAAGAAGTGATTTGGACAGAGCAAGACCTATGCCGACACTGTCCTTTGACGCATTTGAGCCTTGATAAAATCTGTCAAATATATGAGGCAGCTCCTCTTTTTCTATTCCCTCGCCCGAGTCCTTTATCAACAGAGAATCATATAGCAGATTACTCTTAGTCCTGATATACAAGCTCCCTTTTTCAGGTGTGTGCTCAATAGAATTTTTAATTATATTCTGCACCGCTTCAACGCTCCAGTTTTTATCTCCGGTAAAGATAAAATTTTCAATATCCTTTTCAAGAGTTATTGATTTGATGTCAATGGTGTATAAAAAGGGCTTCAGTGCCTCGTCTATCACATTCTCAGCCGACACCTGCTCGCTTTTCATTTCAATGGTGCCGGCATCAAGCTTGGATAGCTTAAGGAGTGTTTGAATAAGCCACTTCATTTTTTCGCACTGAGATTCAATGATTTTAACAAAATCCTTTCTCTTATCTGCTGAGTCTTCCTCTTTAATTAAGTCCGTGATTATCATTACAGAGGTCAGCGGAGTTTTAAGCTGATGCGAAATATCTGCCAGCGCATCTACTAAATAAAGCTTGTCCTTTTTAAGCATATCGTTTTGTGAGCGTAGCAAAACGATTACCTTGTAAAGATTATTTTGAAGAATTGACAGTTCTCCCTCTGTGTTACTGTTAATATCAAGATTATAATTTCCGGCGCATACAAGAGATAAGTAATCATTTAATTCGTTAAGCTTTTTATATCGTTTATATGTACTGTACGCATATACTGCGCTTACTGCCAATCCGCATATAAGACAAAACAACGCACAGATTTTGCTGAAGAACAAGCATATCACACTGCACACTGCCGTAAAAAACAGACAAACGGCAAGCTGTTTTCTGATTTCTCTGAATTTCATTGCACAATATACCCCAATCCTCTGACTGTTTTAATAAATTCCGGCTTTGTCGGGTCATCCTCAATTTTATCACGCAGTCGCTTTATATAAACCGTCAGCGTATTATCATTTACAAAATCCCCTGCCACATCCCAAATATCTTCAAGAAGCTTTGTACGTGTCAACACAACGCCTTTATTATTGATAAAGGTCAGCAACAGCCTGTATTCCATAGCGGTTAATATAATTTCTTCGCCGTTTTTATACACCTTTGCTTCGTTGGTATTAATTTTCAAGCTACGTATATTGATAATTCCGTCGGCGGTTTCCTTGTTATAACGACGCAGAACAGATTTAATTCGGGCGGTAAGCTCCTTCACACGAAATGGCTTTGATATATAATCATCGGCTCCAAGCTCAAAGCCCATAACCACATTAACCTCATCGTCATAAGCGGTTAGAAAAATAACCGGATAGTCGCCCTTTGCCTTTATCATTTTGCACACGTCATAGCCTGAGCCGTCAGGCAGAGTCAAATCAAGGATATACAGAGAAAAGTCATTTTTATTTATGATTTTTTCAGCGTCTTTAACAGTTTTTGCAAGAGTCACATAGTACCCCTCAATTTTCAGCGAATAGGTCAGACCGAGTGCGATTGCGCCGTCGTCTTCAAGAAGAAAGATTTTCATATTTTCACTTCCGTTTTAATCTTTTATTATATTCTACCATAGCCTATATAAAACTTCCATTACAAAATTGTCACATAAAAACCGCCCTTACAAATCGTAAAGGCGGTTTGGTATTAATATCTGTAATTGTAGCCGTCACAGCGTTTGAGAAGCTCATCCCATCTGCGGTCAACTTCCTTTTGGAAGGTTTCAATCATCCACTCGTTGCCCGGCTTAAACATGTGCTTAAATCTGCCCTGCTTAACAAGCCATTCCTCAATGGGAACATACTTCTTTGGCTCGTAATTGAGAATCCATCTGCCGTCAACAACCTCAAACAAAGGCCAATAACGTGTTTCAACAGCAAGCTTGCATATTTCCATAATATCATAGGTAGGATATCTCCAGCCTCTCGGACAGGGAGCCATAATATTAAGAAATGCGGCGCCCTTTGTGTAAATTGCTCTTTCCGACTTGCAGTGCAAATCTCTGAAATTCTGCACAAAGGTTGTCTGTGCAACATAAGGAACCTGATGCTCGGCAATGATTGCCGCCAAATCCTTACGGTACTGAATTTTACCGTCGGAATTTTTACCCACAGGCGTAGTTGTAGTATCTGCAAACATAGGCGTAGCAGAGGAACGCTGGATACCGGTATTCATATATGCGCCGTTGTCGTAGCACACATAAACCATATCATGTCCTCTTTCCATTGCGCCGGAAAGCGACTGAAAGCCTATATCATAAGTACCGCCGTCGCCGCCGAAGGTGATGAACTTATATGTATCGTCAATTTTGCCCTTACGCTTTAATGCGTTATAGGCACCCTCAACGCCTGCCATAGTTGCGCCGGCATTTTCAAAGGCGTTATGGATGTATGAGTCCTTATAAGCGGTATATGGATACATAAAGGTTGAAACCTCAAGACAACCTGTTGCATTACCTACAACAGCCTTGTCGCCGGGGTGAATTGCTTTAAGCACGTTTCTTACTGCTATTGTACCGCCGCAGCCTGCACACATTCTGTGTCCGCCGGCAAGACGGTCTTCTCTTGATACAAATTCTTTAAAATCGTACATTTTCACCCCTCCTTATTCTCTTACGCCCATATAACGATAAGGATTTTCAACCTTGCCGTCAGCTGTAATTTTTTCAAGCTCGTGATAGATATTTTCCATATCCTCAACCTTTACGTCACGTCCGCCCAAGCCGTAAACATAGTTTACTGTAAGACAGTCGGATTTTGCTCTGTAAAGAGCGGTTGTTACCTCTGCGCCCAAAGGTCCGCAGGCGTCATTATATGATTCTGTTCTGTCCATAATTGCAACGGCTTTAACATTTTTAAGAGCCTCGGCAATTTCTTCTGCAGGGAAAGGACGGAAAAGTCTGATTTTTATAAGACCGGCTTTAACGCCCTGCTCTCTGAGCTTATCAACGGCGTCCTTTGTTGTACCGGCGGCAGAGCCGATAATTACTACCGCATACTCTGCGTCGTCCATTTTATATTCTTCAAAAAGTCCGTATTTTCTGCCGGTGATTTTTTCGTATTCCTTTGCAACCTCAAGAACAACGGCTTTAGCGTTTTTAAGAGCCTCTGCCTGCGCTCTTTTTGCCTCAAAATAATAATTGGTAACACTGTAAGGACCTACTGCCATAGGACATTCGGAATTAAGAAGATAATTTTCCGGATTGTACTCACCCACAAAGTTTTTAACATCCTCGTCTTCGTTAAGGATAATATTTTCAACAGCGTGTGAGGTGATAAAGCCGTCCTGACAAATCATAACCGGAAGCTTAACGTCCTTATGTTCGCCGATAGGATAAGCCATACAGAGATTATCATATACCTCCTGATTATTCTCGGCGTAAATCTGAATCCATCCGGAATCTCTTGCGCCCATTGAATCGGAGTGGTCGCAGTTAATGTTAATAGGACCGGAAAGTGCTCTGTTTACAAGGGTAAGAACGATTGGCAGTCTGTTGGACGCCGCAAGATAAAGCTCCTCCCACATAAGAGCCATACCGGCAGAGGATGTGGCAGTAACAGACCTTGCGCCTGCCGCCTCAGAGCCGATTACTGCTGACATTGCGGAATGCTCGCTTTCAACAGGGATAAATTCACTGTCAACCTTTCCGTTGGCAACAAGCTTTGAAAAATACTGTGGTATTTCGGTAGAGGGTGTAATGGGAAACGCCGCCATTACATCGGGATTAATCTGGCGGAGAGCCTCGGCAACTGCTTCGTTACCGCTGAGTCTGTCTTTTCTTGCCATTTTACTTTACCCCCTTCATAGTAAGCGCATTTTTAGGACAGGTTTTTACACAAATACCGCAACCCTTGCAATGCATATAATCAAGCGGACCCCTTTTGCCGTCAACAACGGAAATTGCACTGTCGGGACAAACAGGAACGCACATAAGGCAGTGTATGCAAAGTTCCTCGTTAATCAAAGGCTTTGTGCTTGCCCACTCGCCTGTATTAAATTCCTCTGATGTCTTTTCGCCGTAAATCTGCATACCTTCGGTAAGGTCGGTCCATTTACAGTCAAGACCTAATTTATTCAAATCAGAACTCATACTACTTCCTCCTTATTTAACCTCGTCAAAAGCCATTTTAAGAGCGTTCATATTGCCCTCAATAACCTCCGGCTTTGATGAAAACTTATGCTGAAAGGACGCTTCCATTTCCTTAAGGAAGGTATCCTTATCCATTACGCCCGAAACCTTAACGATAGCCGCAAGCATAGGAGTATTCGGGAAATATTTGCCAAGACAGGCAACGGATACCTTGCGGGCGTCTATTGTATATAATCTGCCTTTATAGCCGCCCAGCTTCTTTTCTATGTATTCACGGGGCTTGCCTGTATTAACCACAATAGCACCCTGCTCACTTAAACCGTTTGTTACATCAACAACATCTAAAAGTCCCTCATCTACTACAACAACGAAGTCCGGGTCGTAAATATTTGAATGTACTCTTATTTCCTGTGAGCTGATTCGGTTATATGCGGTAATGGGTGCGCCCATTCTCTCAGGACCGTATTCGGGAAAGCCCTGAACATACTTGCCTGTTTTAAAAGCAACGTCTGCAAGAAGCAAGGCGGCGGTTTTTGCGCCCTGTCCGCCTCTGCCGTGCCAGCGAATTTCAACTGTGTCTTTCATTCAAGTTACCCTCTTTCTTACTGAATAACAAAAATAACGCCTCTCAACCCATTAGGGTCAAGAGGCGATAATAATTACCGTGGTACCACTCTTATTCATCATAACGATGCACTTCATACACTAATATGTACTATCCGATAACGGCGGAGGCCGTATGTGCTTACTGAATTTGGGCACATCTGCTCAGAGAGGATATCCTGCATCTCCTTGTATGACCTTACACCGACCGGTCACTCTCTTAAATCAACTTGATACAGACGTTGTTCTCGTCAACGCATTTATAATATTGATAGTATTATAATAACGAAGTCGCAATTTGTCAATAGAAATTTAATATTTTTGTTGTGAAAAATGATAATATGTGGTAAAATTTAAAACATATAAAGGAGGATGAATTATGAATATTTGGCACGATATTTCACCTAAGAGAATTAAGAAAGACAGATTTTATGCCGTAATTGAAATTTCAAAGGGCGGCAAAAACAAGTATGAGCTTGATAAGGAGACAGGTATGCTAAAGCTTGACAGGGTGCTTTTTACGTCAACACACTACCCTGCCAACTACGGCTTTATTCCAAGAACATACGCCAGCGACAACGACCCGCTGGACGTTTTGGTGCTTTGCAGTGAGCGTATTCAGCCGATGACTATTGTTGAATGTACTCCCATAGGCGTGCTTATTATGGAGGACAGCGGTGCAAAGGACGAGAAGATTATTGCCGTACCCGTCAACGACCCAAACTACAACTGTTACAGCAATATTGACCAGATACCAAGCCACAGATTTGATGAAATTAAGCATTTCTTTGAGGTTTACAAAACCCTTGAACACGACAAGGGCACTTCCGTCACTGAGGTTAAGCCGAGAGAAGAGGCTGAAAAAATCATTCAAACCTGCATTGACAGCTACATAAAGAACTTTCAGTTATAATCAAAAACGGTCCGCAAGGACCGTTTTTTTAGTAAATATCTGATTCGTCGCCGATTTCAACAAAATGCTTACCTGATTTATAATCGGAAATAAGATTTTTTGCTATTGCTTTTGTTATGACCTTATGATAATCGGACAATATATCACTTTCCGATGCATCGGGAGTATTAATCACTCCCATCCATATCGGCTGGGCAATCAAATACTTTTTGTCAGTTTCAATGCTGTACTTACTGTTAAAATCTTCTAAACCGTCAAGATAGCTTTGGATATATGAGCTATCGCCCTCGTAAACTTCATTAACATAATCTCTCATATCATATATTACTTCAATATCCACTTTATCCGTATCAAAAATATATGAGGAGGAATAAGATTCATAAGCAAGATAATAAGCAGCTCCGCCTCCTGCAATCATATCCAAATAGGATTTAGCATCCTCACTTTCAGGGAAATTATTTGATATATACAGTTGGTTTCCTGCGTTATCTTTAGCAGGATAAATAGGAAACATTCCGTTAGCGTTTTGATTGTTATATTCCGCTTTTACATATTTTTCACCGTTGAAATAGTAAAAGCCTCCGCACAACGGATTTGCTCTCCAACAGTTTGCATATATAATTTCCGGAACATCATCGTCATTTAAATCAATAATTTCAATGGCGGTTGTTGTATCCACAGTTTCAAATCCGTACTTTGGGAAATTATATATAAGCTCAACTGCGGCATTTGTCCAGTCGGGCGTTTTCTTTTCGGTGGTTGTAACGGTTGTTGTTTGAGTTACAGGCTCCTCATCTTCCTCGTACTCACTGTAATACATACCGGGAATATACTCAATAGGGTCGGGACAGTTACCGTCATCGTCAGGATTAAATTCAATATAAATTGAATCGTCACGAACGGTATAATCTCTGATAATTCCGTTATCCTTCTGCTCCTTCAGGTATGCCTCCTGCTTTTCAAAAAGAATTGGAATTTTCTTTTCGGGAATTTTGCCGTTTTCGTAAAAATCCTTTTCAATATTCTTTAAGCCGTCATTAATTTGGGTGTATTCAACAGAATAGTAGCTGTTATATGTATTGTATGTGTCGCCGTTATTGGAATTAAGGGCAATTACCGCTATTGTTACAGCAAGTATAAGAATAATAATTCCCGCCGTAATTCCGATAATCAGTGCGGTTTTATTTGTCTTTTTAGGCGGCAGAGGCGGAACAGGTGCAGGCTGAGGATAGCCCTGCTGATACTGTCCCGGCTGCTGATAGGGATTATTCCCCTGCTGATATTGATTGTAGTTATTATAGTTATTATCCATACAAAAAGCTCCCTTACATTTTATGTATAAAAAATACCATAAGATGCAGTTACAAAGGTCGCACACAAGGCGACATTTTTACTGAAATATTATATATGGTAAATAACTCAAAAGTCAATACGCTGACGGCGAAAAGCAATCATCCGAGGGTAAAGGACTCGGATGACTGAAAAATTAATTATTCTGTTTCGGGTTTTGACTTAGGCAGGATAAGCTTTGCCTTAAACAAATCTCCGTCTATTGACAGCTCAAGTCTGCCGCCCTGTGCTTTTGCAAGATTTTCCGCAATGGAAAGTCCCAGACCGTTACCCTCCTGAGTTCGTGATTTATCGGCACGGACAAAACGCTGGGTAAGCTCCTCAACAGAAATATCAAGAGGCTGAGCGGAAATATTTTTTATTTCAAACACAGAGGTATTGTTAGCCTCATAGACGTCGGCATAAACCCTTGAGCCTTTGGCTGAATACTTTTTGGCGTTTGAAAGCAGATTTTCAATAATTCGGTATGACTTTGTTCCGTCGGCAAATGCGTTTGTAACGCCCTTGTCGCCTTTATAGATAAGCTCAAGACCGTTATCGGTGAATGCCTGCTGATTTTCC
>JBJEPO010000091.1:0-2254 GCA_051881275.1 Eubacterium sp.
AGCTGTTCCACAGAGACGAGCAGAGCTTTGACGTGGCTGTGCTTGATATTATGATGCCGGAGCTTGACGGACTCGCAGTTTGTAAGGAGCTGAGAAAAGCCTCGTCGGATTTGGGCATTATTATGCTTTCTGCAAAAACACAGGAAATGGACAAGGTAACAGGACTTTTGTTCGGTGCCGATGACTATGTTACAAAGCCGTTTTCACCCAGCGAGCTTATGGCACGTGTTGATGCTGTTTACCGCCGTGTTGAAATGACAAGAGGCTTTAGAAGAAATGACACAACAGGGGACAGTATTGTCCTTGATGAATTTGAGCTGAATCTGCGTAACCGTACTCTTTCAAAGAACGGCTCTATGATTGAGCTTACACAGGTTGAATTTCAGATTATAGAATACTTTTTCAAAAACCCAAATGCCGCTCTTTCAAGAACTGATATTTTAAAGCAGGTATGGGGTGAAAATTATTTTGGCGATGAAAAAATTGTTGATGTTAATATCCGCCGTTTAAGAATGAAGATTGAGGATAATCCGTCAAGCCCCACAAGACTTGTAACGATTTGGGGTCTTGGATATAAATGGATTACGGACGCTCAGTAAATTTTTAGGTAATGTTGGTACAGTGTGATGGAGAAGGTTTTGTTAAAAAAACTTAAAGGCAGAAAGATTGAGGGAATTACCCGCAGATGGCTGATAAATATTATCGGCATTATCGTTGCGATTTTTCTTATTGCTTTCATTGTCTGTTCCGTCACAATTAAGGATTATTATTATTCCTCCGTTGAAAACATTGTTTCCTCCGGCGCTTCTCCTTCCGCCGTCAGTTATTTTACAAACAATGCCGAAAACGGAACCTCCATTGAAGCCTCTGCCGCCGATTTTGTAGAGTCGTATTCCTATAAGGATAAAACTACCCTTTGGATTTTGGACAACGACGGCAATGTAATTCTTTCCTCCAGCGGATTTGCCATTAAAAAGCAGGAAATGCCCGATTTTCAGCAGGCGGTAAAGGATTCCGCAGGCGTGGGAAAATATATAGGCAAAATTGAAAACGGCGAAAAGGTAATGGCGCTGACAAGGGTTATCAATGATAATAACGGCACGGAAATAGGCGCAATACGTGTTATGACCACCGTTGACCAGGTAGATGACCAAATTGCCACAATGTGCCTGCTTATCGGACTTGCGTTTTTTATAGTTTTGGCAATAATCATCTTTTCAAATTTGTTTTTCATCCGTTCCATCATTATTCCCGTTCAGGAGGTTAACGAGGCTACAAAGCTTATCGCCCAGGGTAATCTTGAAGTCAGAATTGAAAAGAAATATAACGACGAAATAGGCGACCTTGCGGACAGTATTAATACTATGGCTACGGAAATTGCCGCCGCAGATAAAATGAAAAACGACTTTATATCAACCATTTCTCACGAGCTGAGAACACCGCTTACCTCAATCAAAGGCTGGGGCGAAACCTTAACCCTCGGCAATCAGGATAATGTTGACGAGCTTACACGAAAAGGCTTGCAGGTTATTGTAAGCGAGGCAGGCAGGCTTGAGGGCTTTGTTGAGGAGCTGCTTGATTTCTCAAGGCTCCAAAGCGGAAGAATGAATCTTCGCCTTGCAAAAACCGATATACTTGCCGAGCTTGAGGAAACCCTGTTTACCTTTAGGGAAAGGGCAGTACGTGAGGGATATGAGGTGCGTTACAGTATCCCCGAGGTTCCCTCTGTCGCAAACGCCGACGCAAACCGTCTCAAACAGGTGTTTATGAATATTCTTGACAACGCACTTAAATATTCACGCCCCGGCAGTAAAATTTTTGTCAAGGCTGAATTTATAAATAAGGACGGCAAGGATTTTGTACAGATTGCCGTGGCAGACCAGGGATGCGGTATATCCGCCGAGGATTTACCCCATGTTAAAGAGAAATTTTACAAGGCAAATATGTCTGTTCGCGGTTCCGGTATCGGGCTTGCCGTTACAAATGAAATTGTAAATCTTCACGGCGGTACTCTTGATATTGACAGCGTTGAGGGCAAAGGCACCCTTGTTACAATACAATTACCTATTGAAGAGAAAGGTAACGAAAATAATGAGTAAAAAAACACATAAAACCTCCGTTGGCGGTCAGGCACTTATTGAAGGCGTAATGATGCAGGGTCCCAAGGGTATGGCTACTGCCGTAAGAACTCCCGACGGCTCCATACTTACCGAATACCATCAGGTCACAAGACTTCGTGATAAAAGCAAATTCT
>JBJEPO010000092.1:0-2221 GCA_051881275.1 Eubacterium sp.
TTTTAACTACGAGAACATCGGGAAAACGGCTTATTGCAGAAACGCCGAAATCCTCTTTAAGCTCATAGTCGCAGGCAAGCTGTTTAAGTGCCTTCACATAGGCGCCGGCAAGGGTGTTGTTAACAACCACCCGGGCAGAGTCGGTATCAAGCGCTTCAATAGTGACAAAGCACTCAACCTTGCCCCTTGATACTCGTGAATTAATGTAGGATTTAAGTTTGTCATCAAGAAATCCGTACTGTCTCGGAATACGTGAATTAAATTCAAAATATTTGTGATTGACAGACTTAATTTCAACGGTGATAACATAACCGTCTATTTCTTTTACGCTTCTTCCGAAGCCTGTCATTGATTTGAGCATAAGCAACTCCTTAAATTTTATTAAAAAATATTATATTAAGTTACAATTATAAGGTCAATAGTTTGTTAACAGTTTGTTTACAATATTAAATATTTGTTTACAATTCCTCTGTCAGCGCATAAACACTGCCATATGCCTTTGACAAGGGAGGCTCAATCAGTCTAAAAAAACAAGGACGGATTGCTCCGTCCTTGTTAGTAATTTGATTTAGAATTCCGCAAAGGGATCGATTTCTTCACCGCCCTCTTCAATACCGCCTTCAGAGGGGTTTGATTCGGTCATAACGGTGTCAATTCTAAATTTTTCAATCTCCGCCTCGGGAGAAATATATTTTTTCTTTGCCATGATTTTATTCCTCCCTATTAGTTGTTGCAGATGTTACCGTAGTCTATTGACTGAACTATTGTACCCTGGTCAAAGCTTGTGTCGGTATCAGCAACGGTGGGGTTGTAGCTGTACTTAACGTAAGCACGAGTGTAAACCTTTGTACCGTCAGTAGGTACTTTAGCAAATCTAAGGTAATACTGACAGGTTTCAGTTGCATCCTTATTGGCGATGTACTTAACATTATCGCCACCCATTACAAACTTGTCGGGGTCGGTGCCAACCGTTGAATCGGTTGTATAAAGTGTACCCTTCTCGGTAACTACACCGCAAACGCCGGTGGTTTGATTTATGCCGGAAGCATACTGAGTATATTGAGTATAAATCGTGTACTTCTCGCTGGTGTGTAATACACTTGAAACGTAAGGAAGCTTAGCGTCAAGCTTTCTAATCATTTCGGAGTCGGTAACGGTTGTGCCGTTAATTGTGTATTCGCCTGTTGTGGTATCCTTAGATACTGAATACAGAGCCATATCGCCGACTGTTAAGAACGGATACGAAACATCGGTACGTGAATTATACTTAACGATTGAGTATGTGCCGTCAGCATTGAGAAGAGCTATAGCATAAGAACCGGTCTGGCCCTTAGCGGTTGCCTTTGTGTCGTAGTACAACGGCTGTGATGTTGCCGAAAGAACGCTTGTGCCGTCTATGGAAACATTATATGTGGTTCCGGCATTATCATACTTAGGCTGAAGAACTACAAGACCGTTTTCATCCTTATAATCGGACAATGTGTATGTTCCATCATTTACAGAGGTATCATTAATGCTCCAGCCGTTTTGTGTGTAATACGGATAATCGTCAGCAGGAACTGAGGTTGAACCGATTACGCAGGTGTTTTTACCTAACTGAACAGTTGTGCTTTCATCAACATTATATTCCTGTACGGTGTTGCCGTAGAGGTTAAGAACTCTAACCTTTACCTGACCGGTAGCAGGCTCTGATGAGCAGTAAGCATTGACGGTTGTTGTGCCGTCCTGCTGAATGCTGAGGTTGTAGCTGTCAGCTGCAGGAATTGTTTGTGACGAGCCGTCACTGTAAGAAACAATCCACTTGTAATTGTTAAAGCCGTCGGGAACATTAAATGTTACCGTTTCGCCATAAGTATGTGTAGTTGTTTGAGTTGAATATACGGTGCTTTCGTCATCGTTGTAAACGTTGAATGTAACCGTACAGCTTCTTCTGTTAGCAGATGTGCTGTCTTCAAGTGCTGAAAGCACGTTAGTAGTTACTGCATCAAGGTTGCTCTGCTGGTCAACAGAGGTGTTGTACCAAATTGTACCGCCTACATTTACGTAAGCCGTGCAATCCTCGGAAGCAACATCTGAATAAGCAGGAGTTGTAACGGTCTGCTTAGATGCAGAGCCTACACCGCTTTGGTATGCTACAACGGCACTGTTAAGTCCCTGCTTCTGCACAGTTTTGTAAACTGAGCTGTCAGATGCGAGATAAGCGTCAGTAAAGGCACCTACA
>JBJEPO010000093.1:0-12397 GCA_051881275.1 Eubacterium sp.
ATACCCCTCAACACCTGTAATCTGTCCTGCAAAGAACACATTAGGGTTGTTTTTAAGGCTGTAATCGGGATTTAACACACGTGGAGAATCTATAAAAGAATTTCTGTGCATTACGCCGTAGCGTACAAACTGAGCATTTTCAAGTCCCGGAATCATTGAGAAAACACGTTTTTGCTCGCCGAATTTTAAATTTGTCTGAAAGCCTACAAGGTTAAACATAGTGCCCTTACTGTTTTCACGTCTTAGCTGAACGCACGCCCAGGGTCTGTGCCCTGTTGCAGGGTCAACAAGCCCTACCGGCTTCATAGGACCGAAGCGCGGTGCGTCTGCGCCTCTTTTGGCAAGCTTTTCTATAGGCATACAACCCTCATAGACATCAAAATCGTGAACAACTGCGCCCTCGGCATTTATAAGCTCATTAATAAAATTTTCGTACTGTTCTTTATTAAAGGGGCAGTTGATATAGTCGTCCTCTCCGCCACGGTCATATCTTGAGGCACCGAACGCCTTTGTCATATCAACGCTGTCGGCAGTTACGATGGGAGCCGCCGCATCATAAAAGGAAAGGCAGTCACCGCACAAATCCCTGATACTGTCGGACAGCTTGCCCTGAGTCAGCGGACCTGTGGCAATAATAACAATATTGCTTTCATCCGCCTGAATTTCGTCATACACGGCAGTTTTTACGGTGATATTTTCGTGAGCTTTGATTTTCTCGGTAACGGATTTTGAAAAAGCATCACGGTCAACCGCCAGTGCACCGCCTGCCGGAACGGCACAGCCTCTTGCAGCAGGCACCGTAACGGAGCCAAGCATTGCCATTTCCTCTTTAAGCAGTCCTGCGGCGCTTTCAAGCCGTGACGCCTTGAGAGAATTTGAACAGACAAGCTCGGCAAAATATTCACTTTTGTGAGCAGGTGAAAAAGCGATGGGCTTCATTTCAACAAGAGTTACTCTGTATCCCCTGTTTGCAATCTGCCATGCCGCCTCGCAACCTGCAAGGCCTGCGCCTACTACTGTAAAATTCTTCATTTTTATATGTTAATCTTCCTTCTTTTTACGGGGAACAGGCTTTGTAAATCCGCATCCCTCGGTATCGGGACAGTACAAAACATTACCTCTGCGGCGGAACAGTGATTTTCCGCATCTGGGGCAAACCTCATCCGAGGGTGCGTCCCAGGTCATAAAGTTGCAGTCGGGGTAATTTGAGCAGCCGTAAAAGGAAGTGCCTTTTTTAGTTTTCTTTTCTATAACATCGCCGCCGCATTCGGGGCATTTTGCCTTTGTTTTATAAACAAGAGGCTTTGTATTTTTACATTCGGGATAGCCCGGACAGGCGAGGAATTTACCGAATCTGCCAACCTTGACAACCATATTGCGTCCGCATTTTTCACAGACAACGTCGGTTTCCTCCTCTTTAAGCTTAATTTTAACGCCCTGCATATCCTTTTTCGCCTTTTCAAGCGGTTCCTCAAAATCGTTGTAATAAAGGCGAATCATATCAATATAATTCTTTTCGCCGGAGTCTATTTTATCAAGGTCATCCTCCATTTTAGAGGTATATTTTACATTAACGATATTGGGCATTTTGTCCTTTAGAAGCTTTGTAACAGCCTCGCCCAATTCGGTGGGAACAAACTGCTTGCCCTCACGGACAACATACTCCTTAGAAAGAATTGTGGTGGTTATTGTAACATAGGTTGACGGACGGCCAACACCGTTTTCCTCCAATGCTTTTGTGAGAGAAGCCTCAGTGTATCTTGCAGGCGGCTGTGTAAAATGCTGGTTGCCCAAAATTGATTTAAGACGAAGAACGTCGCCGGCTTTCATAGCAGGCAAGGGTGACGCCGCTCCCTCCTTTGAAGCATCGTCTGTTTTTTCCTCATACAAGGCGGTAAAGCCGTCAAATTTTACGGTATAGCCTGTTGCGTTGAAAATATAACCGTTTGCCTCAATTTCAATTTTCATGGTTTCCTGAATACAGCACTCCATAAGAGATGCAATAAAGCGTTCCCATATAAGCTTATAAATCTTATACTGGTCGGAGGTAAGGGAGCCTTTTACACGGTCGGGAGTAACAGACGGCATTGAGGGTCTTATAGCCTCGTGACCGTCCTGGGCATTACCTCTTGTTTTAAAATATCTCGGCTTTGCAGGAAGATATTTGTCACCATAGGTACTGCGGATAAATTCGTTACCTGCCGCTCTTGCCTCCTCTGAAATACGAAGGGAGTCGGTTCTCATATAGGTAATAAGACCGACTGTGCCCATTCCGTTAACGTCAACGCCCTCGTAAAGCTCCTGTGCGGCTTTCATAGTACGTCTTGCCTGGAAGGACAGACGGCGTGACGCCTCCTGCTGAAGGGTTGAAGTGATAAACGGAGGTGTGGGGCTTTTTTTACGGGTGCCCTTTTTAACATTTTTTACGATATATTCTGCGCCCTCAAGGTCGGACAGAATTTTATCGCTTTGCTCTTTATTCTCTATTTTGATTTTTTTGCCGTCGGGAGAATTAACAAGTGCGGCGGCAAAGGTTTTTCTCTCCGGAGGATTGGTAAACTTTGCGTCTATTGACCAATACTCCTCCGGCTTAAAGGCTCTGATTTCTTCCTCTCTGTCAACAACAAGACGCAGGGCAACAGACTGCACTCTGCCTGCCGAAAGTCCACGGCGGATTTTCTGGCTTACAAAGGGAGAAAGCTTGTAGCCGATAAGTCTGTCAAGAATACGGCGAGCCTGCTGAGCGTTTACAAGGTCAACGTCAATGGCTCTCGGAGAGTCCATACCGTTTTTAACGCCTGTTTTTGTAATTTCATTAAAGGTAACACGGTTTTTATCGTTCATATCAAGACCGAGAATTGTGGCAAGATGCCAGGAAATAGCCTCTCCTTCACGGTCGGGGTCAGTTGCGAGATAAACATAATCCGCTTTGTCAGCCTTTTTCTGCAAATCCTTTACAAAATTTTCCTTGCCCTTGATAATTGCATACTTTGGTGCAAAATCGTGGTCAATATCAACGCTGAGACGGGCGGCAGGCAAATCACGTACGTGTCCCATTGAGGCTACAACGTCATAGCCCTTGCCCAGATAGCCTTTGATATTCTTTGCCTTTGCAGGCGACTCAACAATAACTAATTTTGACATATATTTTATTCCTTTCGGGGTTTATCATCTTTATTAAAATTACGATAATTTGTATCGCTTTCCCGATGTGCTTGTTACAATGCCTTTGATTTCAAGCATTGTAAGAACGCTTAGCACATCCTTAGACTGCATATTACACTTCTGTGAAATTTCGTCAATATGAGTAAAGCTCTCGTCAAGAGCGTCATAAACTGCTTTTTCATTATCCTTTAGCTCAAGGACCGCTGAAGTCTTTTTTACCCTTTCACGTCTGTCCTGAACTATATTATCAAAGGTGAACTGATTTTCCTCTTTAGGAAGGTTTGCACCCTTATCTCTCTCCTGCGCCAAAAGCTCCTCAAGAGTTTTCATTTTTGACATATCAACGGTTGAATACCGCTGACAGTAAGGCTCTAAAAGCACCGAGGGAGATGTGACAACCGTAGCTCCGTCGTCTATGAGCTTATTTGAGCCGGCAAAATTGAAATCCAACACCGAGGCAGGCAGGGCAAATATATCCCTGTTCTGCTCTACGGCATAACGGGCAGTAATAAGGGAACCGCTTTTAACACCTGCCTCCGCCACAAGAACTCCCAGCGAAAGACCGCTTATAATTCGGTTGCGCAGGGGAAAAGTAAATTTTGAAGCCTTGGTAAAGGGTTGAAATTCCGTAATCAGCGCACCGTTTTGCTTTATTTTATTTCTCAGCGTACTGTTACTGTTTAAATAATTTGTACCTAAACCGCACCCCAGCACCGCTATGGTTTTTGCACCGGCGGATATTGCACCCTTATGGGCGGCTGAATCAACGCCAAGTGCGCCGCCGCTGATAACTACCGCATTACATTCGCCCACGGCTTTTGCCATTAAACCGGTTACTTTTAATGCGTATGAGGACGCCTTTCGGGTGCCCACCATACCAATGCAGACGCTGCTGTCAATATCCGGTAAAGCTCCGTCGCAGTAAAGCACCGCAGGAGGATTGGGAATTTCCCTCAGCCTTTGGGGATACTGCCGGTCATCATAAGTAATAATCTGCCAGCCGTTATTTTCGCAGTCATAGATAACCTGCTGTGCGTCATCAAGCGAAAAACGCCTTAGATTTTCCGTCTGCTTGGGAGTCAGAGCACTGCTCATTTTCCATTCAAGAATATTACTTTTATACAGATTTTCAACACTGCCGAAATATTCAATTATCTCTTTAAATCTGGCTCCCTCGCCTAATGCGCTTTGAAGCCAAATCCAATAGCTCTTATCCATCACCTAAGCATCTCCCACATTGTTAAGGCGGCGGCAGTGGCGGCATTAAGACTTTCCGCCCTGCCAAGCATCGGAATTGTGATAAGGGAATTTGAAATATTTTTTATATTCTCCTCTACCCCGTTTGCCTCATTGCCGATTACGCAGACTGTTTTTTCGGAAAAATCAATTTCGGTAATTTTTGTTGCTTTACTGTCGGGAACGGTGGAATAAAGCGCAAATCCGCCATCCTTCATATTAATCAAAAAATCCTCAAGATTGTCCGTATCAATAATACCGCATCTTAAAACAGAGCCCATGCTTGCACGCAACACCTTTGGGTTGTAAATATCACAGCAATTAAAGGTAATTATTCCGTCAATGCCCAGTGCCTCGGCAGTTCTTATAATATTGCCCATATTGGATGGGTCCTGAACATTATCAAGGGCAATATATTTTTTGCCGTTTATTTGAGGTGCTTCAGTATTCATACTGCACACGGCGAACACGCCCTGACACGCCACGGTATCGGACAGACGCTGTGCGTTATCCTCTGATATAAAATATGCACTGTCTGCACGTTCAATAAGCAAATTTGCATCACTGCGGTATTTATTGTAAGCGTTTTCGGTGATTAATACATAATTAACTTTATAAAAAGAATTAAGGACATCAAAACAAAGCCTTGCACCCTCCAAAACGAAAGAATTATTTTCCCGTCTTGCTTTGGAGGAGGAAAAGAGTTTTTTTGTGTCCTTGATAATCCGGTTATTTTTACCTGTGATTTCTTCCATACACATCTCCGTTGCGGCGTGCTAATCTAATTTATGTTTAAATAAATCACGACTTTATTTATATTTTTAATTAATATACATTATATTATAAAAAATTTCAATAGTTTATTTAAAAATTAACAGAACATTTATATACAGTCCGGGTTTTTAAAATTTTTTTAAAATGTTTGTATAATTTATGTGAAAGAGTCAAAAATACAAAAGGGTGATATAAATGAAAAAGAAAATTGCGGTGCTTGTCTTATCCGTAATTGTTGCGGCTTCAATCTTTGCAGGCTGCGGCAGAAATGACAACGATATGACAACAACCGAAAACACTTCTCAAACCACAGTAACCACTAACGAAAGCACTACAAACAACACTTCCGTATCAAATACAACCGATACTGTAAGCGAACGTGCAGACAATGTGGCAAATGACGTAGGCGCAGGCGTTGATGACGTTGCCGACGGCGTTGGCGGCGCAGTAGATAAGGCAGGAGACGCCGTATCTGACGCTCTGAGATAATTTACTAAAAAACACAGGCTGTTCGTATTTTGAACAGCCTGTGTTTTTGTTATTCCTCAGGATATTTCATTCCCCATTCATTTCTCAAATATGTCATTACCTTCATAACATCTACGGTATAGTTCAGGAGCATATTGTTTTCTCCGTCAACGGCTTTTTCCATATCAATTATTTCATATTCAAGGGCTTTTGCGCCGTCCCCTGCGGTTATAATTTCGGTTGAGCCGTTTTGTACATAAAATATTTCTGCTTTGCCTGTTCTGTTATAATCCGTCAGTTGAACATAGCCGTTTTCAAAGGAGGCAATGCCCAGCTTTGGCAGCTTTGCGTGCAGTGACAGAGTAACCGTTGCAGTTTGACCGGCGTTATTTTTTATAAGAATACCCACCTGCTCGTCTGCTCCGCTGGGAGCAAATTTCACCTGCGAGGTTATATCGCCGTCAAAATTTTTCATAAACATACGGGCAAATGCCAGTGCGTAAACGCCGATATCAAGCATTGCACCGCCGGCAAGCTCCATATTAAAAAATCTGTTGGTCATATCATAAGGCTTATAGCTGCCGAGGCTGACCTGAACAAGCTTAAGCTCGCCTAAAGCACCGTTATCCGAAAGCTCCCTGATTTTTTTGTAAATCGGCATGTGATAAACGGTCATAGCCTCTGCAAGAACCACATTATTTCTTTCTGCCGACTCAACTGCTCTGACAAGCTCCTGTGAATTTAAAGTAATTGATTTTTCGCAAAGGACGTGCTTTTTGGCATTAAGTGCCTTAAGCAGATATTCAATATGGGTGTTGTGAGGCGTTGCGATATATATAATATCCACATTTTCATCCCTGAACATTTCGTCAATATTATCATACACCTTGCCGATATTGTATTTTTTTGCAAAATCCTCTGCCTTGCTTTTTGTACGGCAGGCTACGGAATAAAAGCTTCTGCCTAAATTTTGCATAGCCTGTGCCGTTTCGTTGGCAATACTACCGCATCCGAGAATTGCCCAGTTGTATTTTTCACTCATAAAATCACTCCAAAAAAAGAGTACCATACAAATTGTATGATACTCAAAAAGTCAATTATTATTCGCAGTCTTCGCAATCGTCACAGTCGCACTCTACTTCAAATTCAAGTGTTTCACCGCAGTTGGGGCAAACAATGCTGCCCTGCATAACCGTGTCCTCGTCAACTGTAATAACTTCACCGCAGGCAGGACATTCAATCTCGTACTCCTCGTACTCGTCGTCGCAGCAGCAATCACAGTCAAAGTCATCGTCGTAAACAACTTCCTCAACGGCTGCCAAATCCTCGTCAACGCTGTCAATCTGCTCTGCAAGAATCTCCATACCCTCAGTAATATCCTCTACATCCTCGGTAAGGTTTTCAAGCACATCAATAATTGTCTTATAAATCTTTGTTTCTTTTTTGTTATCGTCAAGCTCCATTCCGTCAAGAAGTCCCTTGAGATATCCTAAGCTTTCGGTAGTTTCCATTATGCACGCTCCATATATTCACAAGTACGGGTGTCTATTCTAATCATATCGCCTTCGTTGATGAAGAGAGGAACACGAATTTCCGCTCCTGTTTCAACTGTTGCAGGCTTAAGTGTGTTTGTGGCAGTATTGCCCTTTACGCCGGGCTCTGTATGAGTAACCTCAAGAGTTACGAAGGTAGGAGGCTCAACGCCGAATACCTTGCCCTTGTAAGAAAGGATTTTGCAGATATCGTTTTCCTTAACAAATCTGAAGTTGTCGGGAAGGTCAGCCTCTGCAACCGGAATCATATCAAAGGTTTCGTTATCCATAAAGTAATACATTCCGTCATCACTGTATGAATAGCTCATATCCTTTCTCTCAATATATGCGGTAGGATATTTATCATTTGGATTGAAGGTCTTTTCAACCACAGCACCTTCAATTACATTTTTTATTTTTGCTCTTACGAATGCAGCGCCCTTACCGGGTTTTACATGCTGAAATTCAATGATTTGGTAAACCTTGCCGTCCATTTCAAATGTGACGCCGTTTCTGAAATCACCTGCTGATACCATTATTTATACCTCCAAGAATTATTTACCTATCTATTTTATAATATTTCAAGTAATAAATCAATACCCATTTTGTAACTGTCCTTGCCGAAGCCGGAAATTTGCTTAACGCAAACGTCGGTAATTACGGAAATTTTACGAAAATCCTCTCTGCTGTGGATATCCGACATATGAACCTCAACAAAAGGCGTAAAATCCTTTACCGCCTCAATAGCGTCACGGATGGCATAGGAGTAATGGGTATATGCGCCGGCATTTATCACAACGCCGTCGTACTCGTCCTTTGACTTATGAATAATGTCAATAATACTGCCCTCGTGATTAGACTGGTAAAAAGACAGGTCTGCACCTTTAGCTTGGGCATAATCCTTGAGATATTTATTAATATCGTCAAGGGTTTCGGCACCGTAAACGTCTTTTTTTCTGATACCGGTCATATTAAGATTAGGGCCGTTTAAAACAAGAATTTTTTTGCCGTCTGACATAGTATTCTCTCCAATAAGCAATTTAAACAATAATAGGGCGATAAAAAATCGCCCTAAATTGTTTTTTACTTGTACTTTCTCTTGCGGGCAGCCTCGCTCTTCTTTTTACGGGCTACTGAAGGCTTCTCGTAATGCTCTCTTTTTCTTACCTCCTGGATAATACCGTCACGTGAGGTCTGACGCTTAAAACGTCTGAGTGCACTGTCAAGAGACTCGTTATCCTTAACTTTTACCTGGCTCACTATATTCCCTCCCTCCGACCTGTTGTCAGGGGTATTTGATACTTTCTTTATATCGCATAGATTATATACAAAACAAATAAGATTGTCAAGTATTTTATCAAATAATGTAAAAATTTAGCACATTTAATTTTACATTACATTTGAACACTGACTGACGTACTGTATTCGCCGGAGCCCACCGAGGATACTGCCTTTACCCTAAAGTAATATTTTTTACCTACCTTAAGAGAGGTAATATCCTTTGAGGTTTTGTCAGTGCTTACGCTTTTCCAGCTTCCGCCGTTTTCCTTATACTGAACAGTGTATTTTGAGGCACCTGTTACCGCCTTATACTTAACGGTAACAGTTGTACTGTTCTTAGCAGATGCGGTAATTACCGGCTTTGCAAGAGCATATTTTCTGTAAGCGTAATCCGACTTTGGACTGTTGTAGGCTTTGCCTGATTTTTTAACATAGCAAACCACCTTGTAATAATATCCGCTGCCGTATTTAACAGATGTGTCTGTCCAGGAGCTGACCTTATTACTGCTGACAGTTTTTATAAGTGAATATGTACCTGTTTTTGATTTTGCACGGTAAATTTTATACCCTGTTGCATAGCTCTGGTTTTTCCAATAAATGCGGGTTCCTGTGGAGGTAACCTTTGTTGTAGGTGCAGCAGGTGTAGGGGGAAGCACCTTTTTGCTGACAGAGGCACTGTATGAACCACTGCCTATGGAATTATATCCTTTAACTCTGAAATAATAGGTTTTATCAATAGTAAGTCCTGTTACTGTATATGAAAGAGAAGCGGTTGTTCCCGCAGTTTTCCAGTTTCCGCCGGACAGCTTGTACTGAACCTGATACCTTGAGGCATTGCCGGCGGCCTTCCACTTTACAGTCACTGCCGTAGGCGATTTTCTTGAAGTGGTAACAGATGACACTGTTGCTACTGTATTCTTTTCGCCGGCAGTTGCAGGAGTATAAGAGCTGTAATAGGTTTTACCGTCCTTTTCAAGAAAACGTCTTACCTTGTAATAATAAACAGTATTGTACTTAACGGTTTTATCCGTGTAGCTTGTTAAATCTGCAGTGTCAAGCACGGCAATTTTACTGTATGTACCGTCATTAGACGTGCTTCTATATACAATATTACCCGATACATCATCGGCTTTTTTAAATGTAATTTTAATGCCGGATGTGGTTTTTTCCGCCTTTATTTCAGAGGTGGAGGCAGGCAGAGCCTGTGTTGCTTTAATTCCGTAGGCGGAGGTGCCCATGCCGTTGCGCTGAGCACAGTACAGGGTATATTCCTCGCCTACCGTAAGGTTTGAAATAACAGCATAGCTGTCTGTGGTCGCCGTAGAGCCCTTTACACTGTTGCCCTTTGAATCACTGACATAATAAATGAATTTATCCCTTAATCCGTCATCGCCCTTAAAGGTAAATTTAAGGGTAGTGCTGTTAAGCCGTGATGAGGAAACCACAGGCACTGACAGTCTGTATTCCGCTTTTTTAGCCTCGGATTTTGTACTGTAGGTATCGGAATCCTGCTTTATATATCGCTCAAACTTATAGTAATACTCCGTACCGTATTTAATACTTTTATCGGTATAGGAGGAAACGGTATTGTCCGTAACGGTTTTTATTTTTGTATATGTACCGTCGGCAGATGTTGCACGGTAAATATTAACGCCTGTTATATCACTGCGTTTGCCCCAGGTCATTTTAATTCCGTCCTTGGTATTACTGAATGTAACCTGTGTAATTGTGGGCGGAAGAACCTTTTTGCTTTCAACGTCGCTGTAATCAAACCATTTTCCGCTGATATATGCCCTCACTCTGAAATTATATGTAGTGCCTAATGTAAGATTTTTTATATCATAAGACGTAGAGGTAACAGTTGATGAGGCGGTGGTGTATGATGATGCGGTGGATTTTTTATACTGCACCTGATACTTTGACGCACCCTGAATTTTATCCCAGCTTACTTTAACAGAGGAGCTGCTGCTTCTGGTTGTGGTAATCTGAGGCACTGCCGCACCCACAAGAATAAAATTGTCGGTATATTTTGAATAACGGTTTATGGAAACGCCCATACCGCCCTGCTTCATTTTGTTATAAAAAATAGCGTTAAGGGAGTACAGATGACCGTTGGAATCATATACGTTTGATGTGGGATTTTCACGCAGGCTGTCCCAATAAATAGTATCAATATGGCAGGTGGAACGCCCATACTCACGTGTTTCGTAATTGGAATGGTATATTTCCATCTTTTTACTGTCTATGCTTTGAATCATAAAGGTATGAGTGCCTGTATTTGATGTACCGGAGGTTAGAACGCCGTAATGAATTACGTCACCCGAAACGGCATATTTAACAAAGAAATTAATTATATTTTCCACCTCTGCCGATGCATTTGATGAGGTGGTAAGAGTGGCAACGGTATAATAATTGCCTGTTGAATGGGTGCATTTATAGTTGCCGTAAAGACCTTCGCCGTTATATTCCACGCCGTAAAGCTTTTCGCATACCTTTGACACAAAGCCGTAGCAGTTGCCTGTAACAATAGAGGTTTTGCCGGGAATGAAGCCGGAAATCTTTTGAATTTCCTCCAGCCTGTCCTGAGCATATACCTTATCGGCAGAATACGCAACAGAGGTATTTACCGTAAAAATGCCGAAAATCATAATAAGCGACATCAGCAGAGATATTATCTTTTTCATATTCCGCCTCCTTATCATTTTCAAAAACCGCAGATAATTATACCACAATATATCATTTTGGTCAAATTCAAAGAAATAACCCCCGCCGAAAAGTGAAGCGAGGGTTAAATGAAATTTTATCAGTTAAGACCTTTTTCGTCAAAATTGAGAATTGTTGACATAATAACCTCGTAGCCTGTTTCAATAGCTTCAGGCACAAGTCTGTCATAGCTGTCACGTCTGTTATGGTAGTAATCGGCAGGAGCCGGGTCCATAGCGGCAAGACAGGTGGCGGTAATGCCTGCCTGTGAAAATGCCGCGGCGTCGGAGGAGCCGAAGAACACGTTTGCAAACTTCAAATCGTCGTGACCTGCCTCAATAGCAGAATCCATAACAAGCTGGCTGAACTTCTGGTTATGCTTAACAGTGCCTGTCATATCACGGTTATAAACATTGAGATATTCAAGGTCGGTAAGGGTATCAACGCAGAGAATTGCAGTTTCAACACCGGAGTTAACATACTCGTCATAGTGGTCCTTTGCCCACTGCTTACAGCCTCTGAGTCCTGCTTCCTCACCGTCGGTAATCATTGCAACAACCTCTGTATTTTCAAACTCAACGCCTGCCATATCAAGCATACGCAGAGCGCATACGGCGGCATAAGTACCTGTAAGGTTATCGTTTGCACCGGGAGAAATTGTTTTGAAATCAACAAAGAAGAACAGAGTTACCATACCGAGAGCGGTAAAGCAGTGCCAATAAAAGCTGTAATTGATAAGGAAGTCGCCGAAGGCACCCATATCAACAAAATTGGCAATAACTGTTACAATGGCAACAACAAAGGAAATAATTGCGCCTGCTATTGCCCAAGCCATAAGAATTGTCATAAGAGGAGAATTTTTACCGTAATAAATATGTCTCCACTCATAAGCGGAATCGCAGTGACCGGAAATGATAATTCTCTTTTTAACATCGCCGGTGGGCTTGCGCTTAGCGTAGAAGTTATGACCCTCAATTTTCTTGTAAAATACATCCATAAAACGCTTATACATAAGAAATTCCATAACTGTGATAAGCAGAGATACGGCAACAACACCGCCTACAATGCACTGGGGAACGAAAAAGTCGCTGGGTCCCACACCGCTGAACACATTTGTAAAAACAAGTATCAGGCAGGTAACAACCGCAATAATAATAGCCGCCGATACAAATTTGGTCCACTGAAGAAATGCTTTAGGTGCCATTTTGTATGACTCAAAGCCTGTTTCATCACAAAAG
>JBJEPO010000094.1:0-2197 GCA_051881275.1 Eubacterium sp.
AGCGAAAGCGACAAATATCGCTTTAATACTGCATTTTTGACGGGTTCGGATTATTTCCGTTACCCTATTCTTCTTCCTGTTCAGCCGTTATTTCCTGGGCTGTTTTGTTGTAAATATAATCAATAAGCTGTTCCTTGTTTTTGTCCTTGTTGATGGTTATAACACTGTTTCCTCTGATATTAGCGTATTCCCATGTTCCGTCAAAGGGAACCTTTGTTTGTACCATATCACCCGACAGGCACATTACGGCGCACAATGCAGTACGCTTTAGCTGACCCTTTGTTAAATCCGTTTCAATATAGGGAGCGGCGTTGGACGCCATTTTATAAAGCGTAAACGGATTTGAGGACTTAACCTCCTTGAGTATGGATGTCATAACCGTGCGCTGACGCTTTGTACGCTGAAAATCCGTGTCAATTTTACGTATTCTGCAGTAGGCAAGAGCCTGCTCGCCTGTTAATTTGTGCTTTCCTGCTTCAAGCTTAACATTGCCGTAACGCTTTTTGTGGCTTGTAACCTCTTTTGCTTCCTTTTCGGTAACCTCTACCTCAACACCGCCTATGCTGTCCACAAGCACCTTGAACATTTCAAAGTCTGCAACCACATAGCCGTCAATGTCAACGCCGAAATTGTACTCAATAGTATCAACAACGCCCTGATAACCGCCGTAGCTGCAGGCGGCGTTAAGCCTTTGCTCACCGTCATGGCCGGGAATATAAACCCATGTGTCACGCAGAAAAGACGTCATTTTTATACATTTGTGCTTCATATCAATGCTTATGAGCATCATTGAGTCCGCACGGCTTGTCTCACTTTCCTCGTCGGAACGGGCGTCAACGCCTAAAAGCAAAATGTTTTTAACTAAAGGACTGCTGTGTAGCTCGCTTGATGTAACATATTCGTTGTCCTTGTGCTCATCATAGTTTATTTTGCCTAATACGCCGTTAAGGAGCATTACAATCAGCAAAATTATTGCAAGGATAAAAGCAATTATTCCTATTAAAACCGCTTTAGGACCTTTGATTTTTTTCTTTGGCTTTTTACTGCGCTTTACCGGCGGAGCCTGACGGTGCTGTCTTTCTCTGCTTCGGCTTCTGTCTCGTCCTTGGGAATATTCATCTTCTTCAGAGTATCCGTAATCGGCAGGATTTATGCCCTGCTGACGTGAGGAGCGTACCGGCGGCTCAAGTTCATCATTGTAGGTGTTATATTGATTAGGATTGTACTGTTCGTTTTGGCGGTCACGCACTATATCGTTACTGCTTTGTCTGTTGTTAAAATCAAGGTCAATGGGTACACCGCCGTAGTAATTTTCATCAGTGGGAACAGACCTGTCCCTGCTGTCGTTATCTATTCTTTTTTTAGGGTTAAAGCCCTCGTTATCAAATCTCGGCAAATTCTCACCTCATTTATACATTCCTTGCTACTGTATTTTACTATAATTGATAATTCTTTTCAACTCTTTTATAATAATTGTTGACAATGGCGGTATAAATAATTTAAAATAAAGGTTAACGAGTTATCCAGGCGGTTGCGCATACACATTGCTGTATGTGAGGAAAGTCCGAGCAGCACAGAGCAGGATAACGGCTAACGGCCGCCGAGGGTGACCTTAGGGAAAGTGCAACAGAAATAAACCGCTGTTTTTACAGTAAGGGTGGAAAGGCGAGGTAAGAGCTCACCGAGCAGATGGAGACACCTGCTGCCATGTAAACCCTATCCGCTGCAACGTCAACAGGAGAGATGCCTGCTCGGCACATAACTCCGAAGGACGGCTTGAGCGTATTGGCAACAATACGTCGAGATAGATAATCGCCCACGACAGAACTCGGCTTACGGGTAACTCGTTATATATTGAAAGGACTTGTACCGATATGCTTGTTAATATGAGAGATTTGCTGGAGGATGCACAGCACGGTAATTATGCCGTAGGCTCCTTTTCCGTTGCGAATATGGAAATGGTATTGGGCGTGCTGAAAGCCGCTAAAGAGTTAAATGCACCGGTTATTCTTCAAATTGCGGAGGTAAGGCTTAAGCAGTCGCCTCTTGAAATTATCGGTCCTCTTATGGTGGCGGCGGCTGAAAATGTCGACACTCCCGTAGCCGTTCACTTTGACCACGGTAAAACTATTGAAAAAATTACCCAGGCACTTGATATAGGATTTACCTCCGTTATGTTTGACGGCTCCCATCTTCC
>JBJEPO010000095.1:0-12269 GCA_051881275.1 Eubacterium sp.
ATATCGCTTTAATACTGCATTTTTGACGGGTTCGGATTATTATCGTTACCCTATGCAAGAAAGGTATTAACCGAATTCTTGTATCGTTGACATAAAATTACTCTCTTGCAGTACCGCAAAGGAATTTTAATGTCCGCAAAATATTTCGAGGTTCGCCCGAAAATTTTGAGCAAAGTTTTTTTATACTTGTTTTTATCAGTGCCGTTTTTAATTGACAAACGAAAAATAATAGTGCATAATTATTTTGTATATTTTATTTCCAAAGGCTAAGAGGTACTAAATATGCATGAAGCAAAGCATATAACGATTATTTCAAACAGGAAAAAGGTTGTTCTCGGTGTCAGTGCAATTTTATATGTCATTGTAATAGGCAAAAATACACAAATTCATATTTTAGGCGAAAAGGTTTATGAAACGAAAATGTCCCTTAGCCGACTCGAAAAAGAGCTTGGCGACGGCTTTATAAGGGCACATCGCGGATGTCTTGTGTCTGCAATGGCAATACACGATATTACGGACAAAATCAACCTAATTAACGGAGAATCTCTTGAATATACATCACGAAAGAAAAATCAAATTATTAAACAGCTTCATTTAAAGCAAAAAAATATCATCAACAGCTTTAACAGCAGCGGTGTTCCGGAAACAGAGGAGGAATACTTCGAGCATTACAGAAGCTTTGACAATATGCCCTTTGCCTTTACGGATATTGAGATGGTTTTTAACGATGAAAAGCATGCAGTTGACTGGATTTTCAGATACGGTAACGCTGCTTTGTCAAGGTTAGAAAAGCTACCGCTTAACGAGCTTATAGGTAATTCCTTCGGCAGTCTGTTCAGCAATATGGATTCAAAGTGGCTGAAAAACTACGAGCGCACGGCACTGTACGGCGAAATTATTGAAATGATTGATTTCAGCCCTGAAATTGATACATATCTTAAGGTAATATGCTTTCCAACCTTCAAGGGCCATTGCGGTTGTATTTTGTTTAATATTGATGAAATAGAGTTTTCACAAAACAGCAGTGAGGCACAGCAGGCTTTAAAGCTGTATTTAGGAAATATCGGCAATGATTATAAATAATTGAATTGGATTGTATGCTTATGAAAAAATTAAGACTTTTAAAGGGCGTTCTCAAGCGCACAAACGCAAATAAAATAATAATAGCCTTTGTCATTTTCTTTTTTATTGACGCATTGCTTATTTGGCTTGTTGAGCCTTCAATAAAAACCTATGGTGATTCATTGTGGTATTGCTTTTCGGTGTTCACTACAATAGGCTTTGGAGATTTAATAGCAACAACCGTTATCGGCAGAATTTTAACTGCTCTGCTGTCGGTTTTAACAATATTCGTTGTCGCTCTTGTTACAGGTGTGGTTGTTGCTTTTTATAATGACGTTGTTTCAATGCAATATAAAGCCACCAAGGCAGAGGCGTTGGATAAATTGGAGAATTTGGATAAGCTTACCAAGGAAGAGCTTAAGGCATTATCCGAGCAAATTAAAACTATTTTGTAGGGTAAGGTAATGTATGAATAAAAAAGTTACAATTTTAAACGAAATAAAGCTTATTGTTTTTACTGCAATCATCGGTGCGGTGGCAGGTCTTGTATTTTGGCTGTTTTTATGGCTGATAAATACCCTTACTGAATTAATATGGCAAAAAATACCGAGTGCAACAGGTAACATACCCTATTACGCTTTAATTGTCTGCACCGTCGGCGGACTTATCATAGGCGTTTTAAGAAAGCTTTTGGGCGATTATCCGCAAAGCATGACAGAGGTAATCGGCACTGTAAAAAAGACCGGTACATATCCCTATAAAAAGATTTTGTCAATTATTGTTCTTGCTGTTCTTCCGTTGGTTATCGGCAGCAGTGTGGGACCCGAGGCGGGAATGATAGGCATTATTGTTGCTTTGTGCTGCTGGGCAGGAGATAATATAAAATTTGCCAAAAAGAGCACGGTCAACTATTCAAAGGTGGGTACTGCAGTAACCTTATCGGTACTGTTCCATTCGCCGTTATTCGGCATATTTCACGCCGAGGAAAATGAGGAAGAGGATGATAATACCTCTTTATCCAAGACCTCAAGGTTTATGATTTATGCCATAGCAACAGCCGCAGGTATAGGCGTGTATTCGTTGCTTTCCAGTTTGATTTGTGAGGTATCCGAGGGCTTTCCGTCTTTTGAAGAGGCATTGCCCGTAGGATATGACTATCTTGCAATTCTTTTATACATAGCCTGCGGAATAGCCTTAGGCTTTTTCTTCATAAAATCCGAATTGCTTTTTGAAAAAATTTCAGAAAAATTACCGCCGATTATCGGCGAGGTATCAGCAGGAATTATCTTAGGTGCAATAGCCTGCTTTTTACCGGCAGTGCAATTTTCCGGCGAAACACAAATGGGAGCCTTAATAAGCGATTACGCTAAATATGCTCCTATTGCGATGATTGGAATTGCATTTTTAAAAATCTTATTAACGAATATGTGCATACAGCTTGGCTTAAAGGGCGGGCATATATTCCCGTTAATGTTTTCGGCGGTATGCTTGGGATACGGTATTTCATTAATGATTTTTCCGGGTTCTTCGGCTCACGCTGTTTTTGCCGCCGCAATTATTACTGCGGCAACACTTGGCGTTTCAATGAAAAAGCCGATTGCAGTCACAATGCTTTTGTTTTTGTGCTTTCCTATAAGAATGTTCTTTTGGATATTTCTAAGTGCATCGGTATCAAGCTTTATAGGTAAAAAAATAAGTGATTAAAAGTATTCAGTGCAGGTGAGAGCCTGCACTTTTTGTTTGTTTTTTCGGCTTATATGTCGTTTTAACCCTGTTAAATGTCGTTTTACACCAAGTCTATTGACTTTCAAAGCTCTGTTAATATAAAATAAAATTTAATAATAAATAACTACTGTCTATACTAAATAAACTATGAATAAAGGTGATGAACAAAATGGTAAAGACAATATCAAAAAAATTTTTGTCAATACTGCTTGCACTGTGCGTATGCTTTTCAACGATTTCGGTGTCTTCTATCAGTGCTTCGGCAGGGGCAGGGGCGTTTTTTGCTGAATTTGCAGCTGAAAAGCTGCTTGAATTAACCATGCGTGGATTGGCAGAGGGTTGTGAAGCTCTCGGCGAGGCAACAGGCAATGAGGACGCAGAAAAAGCCTTTTCAATTATTTCTACTTGGGTGCTTTCGGACGGAGCCGAGGCTGCCGCCGCAAAGGCACAGGAGCTTTGCGAGGAAATTCTTGAAAGACTTGACGAAATTGAAGAAAATATGAATGACTGCTTTTCCGAGGTTGAAAGAATGTTAGGAAAGGACGCCGCCAATACGGCTAAAACCAATCTTGACAATCAATGGGAGAAGGATGTTGACGACGTCATCGGCGACTATGAAGCTACTGCTTCACTTGAAAAATATATGACCTATATGCAAAATGCCGTTGATTACAAAAACAGCGGACTTTCCGGAAAGGAGCTTGAAGAAGCTTTACAGCCCGATGTAGATAATCTTATAAGAGCATTTGCAAATATGTACGACAATAATATTCCTGTGGAGGATAATAATCCCGAGGGTATAAAGAAGCATATATTTGCTAATACAGCTATTAACACAAAATTTGAGAATATGATTACTGCCCTTGCAAATAATCTTGTAAAGGACAATTCAACCTCTATTGCGGAGTATGCGGCTCAGTTTGCATACGAAACATATCCCTTTAGCCATCAGCAATATACGTATGTATATACTGTAATGGAAAAACAGCTTACCGAGCTGCAGACTGTTGAAATGCTATACAATGAGTATCTGTATCAGCAGGGCAAATATCTTGAGGAAACCTATGGAAAGGATTCCGAACAATATAAAGGCTATCTTAACGAACAGACTTATTTCCGTAATCTTATGTACGATGAGAAAACCGGCGCAGGCGTAAATTCAAAAATTGAGGAAATGCTTGAATATAAAATGACGGTGGATTCTTCTGCAGGTGTTAAGCTGTCACTTAATGATTATATGAAGCCGGAGGATGCGGAAGAAAGTGTAACCTTAAAAATAAATAACTATAAGAGTAGTTATAGTTTAACAATGCTGAATGGCGGAACTAATAGTTACATTATTACTACAAAACCGGTTTACATAAAAGAAACTGTAAAATTCAACCGTGTTATGACACACTCAGGCAGTAATAGCGGTGTTTACTATATCATTGATCCGTCTCAGTTCAGTAGCTCTGACGCACTTCAATGTCTTTCTCTGGATTATAAATATGAAGTTTCCAGAGCTCCTGATGATCATATTGCAAGCTGTGATTTTCACAATCTAATCAACTCTATGTCAGACGGTAAAAATACCTTTGCCGTACCAAAGGACGGTGAGAAGCTTTCGGGTCTGTTCGGCACTAATGCTTTTTCTTTGAAATCAAGATACCCGGATAGTTACTTGGATAAGTATTTACCCGATAAAGATGATAACACAAAATTTTATTTCCTGACCTCAGAGTATGAAGATATTAAGCACGGTAGCTCTGTCAGCACTTCGTATAGTGACCTTTATCTTTTACCCGGATCTGAGCAAGCCCCGGGCACGAAGCTTAATTCTGAAAAAGTCAGCCTTGAAAAATTCCAGTCAGATAAAGGCGGCGACATTTACAAATATTCTGTTATATTAGCTAATAATAACGATACCTATAAGCAGAATGCACAATTACAGATAAAAGGAGAAAACGGTATTTCTTCTGCAAAAATTGTAAATGAAAACAGCAGTACAACTGTTAATAACGGTGAAAGCAAGGAATTTACTTCGGGAGAAATGCTTTCCGTAAAATTCAAGCTTAATGACGGTGCGGAATTTAAGTCACTGAAATGTATTCGTAACAGCGATGCAGTAAACGGCAGCGGCACAAAAACAGAGACTGTATTGCTTGAAAAAGACGATATCAGTATGCTCGCAGTTGACGATGACGGATACTATTCCTTTGAGTATGCCATGCCTTATTCCGATACAACATTTGTAGTGGAAGCAAATAACCATGATTTTAATGACAATGGCTTTTGTAAAAACTGCGGAGCATATCAGCCTGCTGTTCTTAACCATGGTGTTTATGAAATAAGCAACGCAGGTATGATGTATTGGTTTGCTTCACTTGTAAACGGCGACGAAACACATGCAGATTTTAACGCTCAAAACGCAAGTGCAAAGGGTGTGCTTGTTAAGAATATTGACCTTGAAAACCGTGAATGGAATCCGATTATGAAATTCAGCGGCTCCTTTGACGGACAGGGATATTCAATTTCAAGCTTTAAAATCAATTCTACATCTTCTAATTCCGGATTATTCGGAACTGCATACGGCACTATTACCGACTTTACTCTTAACGGAGAGATAAAGCTTTCTGCTGACGGAGATAAGGTTGGCGGTGTTGTAGGATATGCCGACGGTGCAACTGTTACTAATGTTACATCAAATGTTAATATTTCCAACACAAGCGGTGTGCTTAAGCATACAGGCGGTGTAATCGGATACGTTGAAAACAAAGAAACCGTTGTAGAAAAATGTATTAATTACGGTAATGTTAATATTATCAATTCTACCGATTGCTTCGGCGGTGTTGTAGGATATTCAAATGCCGGAGCGAGAATCAAGGACTGTGCAAATCTCGGTACAGTAAGTGCTTCCAAGGACGGTGCTTATGTGGGCGGTATTCTGGGATATGTAAATAACACAAACCCAACACTTAAGGACTGCTATAACTACGGTAATGTAAGTAACGGCGGCAACACAACCTATTGCGGAGCAATAATCGGCTGGGCAAGAAATTTCACTGCGGCAAATATTGATAACAACTATTATCTTGATTCTTCTGCCGACCTTGCATTCGGCAACGGAGGAAAGTCCGGTTTAGAAGCAACTGCGAAAACCTCTTCTGAATTTAAGTCCGGTGAGGTTGCTTATCTGTTGAATAATTCTGTAACTGACGGCTCTCAGGCGTGGTATCAAAACATTGATAACGGCGAAAAGCCCGATGATTATCCTAAATTTACCGGCGGAACGGTTTATTACGGATATGCCTGCAATGACACTGAAAAAACATACAGTAACTATCCGTTAAGCGACTCCATTGCGACAGGTCATATCTTTGACGACAACGGCTTCTGTACAATATGCGGAGATTATCAGCCTGCTGTTCTTAACGGCGATGTTTATGAAATAAGCAATGCAGGTATGCTGTACTGGTTTGCTTCCATTGTAAACGGTGACAAAACACATGCGGATTTTGATAGCCAAAACGGCGGGGCAAATGCAGTGCTTGTTAAGGACATTACAGTAAATAGCTATGATGTAAACAATCTTGACGATACACAATTAAAATCTACAAGAAAATGGGCTCCGATAGGTTCTTATGATTATTCGTACACAGGTCAATTCGATGGCCAGCGACATACAATAAGCGGTCTTTACTTCAAAGATACAAATGCAAATTATGTTGGTCTTTTCGGCTATACAAGAGGCGGTGCCGATATATATAATGTCGGAGTTATCAACAGTTACTTTGAGGGTAAAAACAATGTAGGCGCCATTTTAGGTCTTAACAACAACACCGGTGTTACCGTACAGCGTTGCTTCAGCGAAGCAACGGTTATCGGCAATGAGTGTGTTTCGGGAATTGCAGGCTCAACCTACAGCGGAAAAATTATTGACTGCTATAATGCAGGCACAATAAAAGGAAGTAAATATGTTGCTTCTATAAGAGGCCGTAATACACATTCAAGCAGCGGAGAAATAAATAATTGCTTTAATGTAGGCAGTGTTACGGGAACCGGAACAGAACATGTCGGCGGTATCAGAGGCGACGGCGTTGGTTCAATAAGCAACTGCTATTGCATAAGCAATCAGCTTACAGATACTGCGGCAACAACAAAAACTCCCGAGCAGTTTGCCTCCGGCGAGGTTGCTTATCTGTTGAATAATTCTGTAACAGACGGTAAACAGATATGGTATCAGAACATAGACAACGGCAAAACACCCGATAATTATCCTAAATTTACCGGAGGAACAGTTTACAAGGTTGACCTTGAGGATAAAACCTATTCAAACTATCCGGCAAAGGCTCCGTCAAAGCTTGAGCAAATAGACCTTAGAACCTATCAGCGTATATATGAAAACGGCTCATTAAGTCCAAAATCAAAAATAGCCTACGGATACGGCAAAGTAGATGATGAAAGCAAGACCATTACTCTGTATATGGCTGATACTGCCGAAAGAATAGGTATTCTTATGCATCAGGGCGAGAACGGTTCAAAGGGTATAATGACATTAGAGGGAGATTATCCTAAATTCAGCGAAACAAGTGATGTGCTTATCAGGGAAGGCCGTGAGGTTCCTGTTTATACAGACGGCAACGGTTGTATTTTCATTGCAAACCCCGAAACGAACGAGGGTATTCCCACGGAATTTACTTTAAAATACACCGAAAAGCCGGTTGATGACCATACCCCAACATATTACACACTTAAAATTGAAGTGATTGAGGCGGAAAGATTTGAAGCCTTCGGTGCATCTATCGGCGGCTATATGGTAAGCAGTCTAAGCAAGAATGACCCCGACTACAAGGTGCTCCATTCCGATGACGGCGATGCGGATACGGGTGATGAAACAGACGTAACAGAACCCACTGATGAAGATGTAAACAATAATAAAAACACAAACAAGAGCAAGACCTCGCCTCAAACGGGAAATGATTTCGCTTACGCAGTACCTTTCGGCATTGCATTAATTACAGCTTTTGCATTGGTGCTTGCCTGCAAAAGAAAGCGAAGAAATAATATTTAATATTCGGCGTTAACCCTTTTTATTGGGCTAACCCTGTAAAAGCGTATAAGTTGTCTTATACGCTTTTATGGCATTTTTAGTTAAAGGAGTTCAGCAATTGAAATTCTCAAGGAACAGTAAAAGATTTATCAGCATTTTTTGTGCTATTTGTGTTTTAATTCTTTCTTTTTCGTTTTCCGCAAATGCTTTTGCCGAAGATGAAGCCGTAGAAGAAGATAGCGCAATGGTTGAAGGAATCACGGTTGCAGACGGATATTTTTTAAATGATTTTCAACCGGATATGTATTATTACGATGTGTATATGGAAGCATTTACCTATAATTTATCCATTTCATTAGACCTTACAGACCCGAGGTTTGAATACACAATAACCGGTGATGATACCATTACGGCAGATAATGACTCTGAAAACATAGTAACAATTTCAGTTTATGACCCACTGAATATTTATGAAAGCGTTGAATACTATCTTAATGTTTATGTAGGATATGAGTCTGCCGAGAGCATTGAGTGGACCGGTCTTTCATACCTTGATGTTGAAAACGGTATTTTTTCACCTCAATTCAGCAAATACAGAATTACATATTATGCAATTTTGGAAAATAAATATGACAGCTTTGAGTCGGCAGGGGTTAATTACAGACTTTTAAATCCCGACGCCTCTGTTGAAATTGATTGCCGTGATGAGCTTAATGATGACGGCACTATTCCTGAGGGCAAGCGTGTTGAATATACCATTAAGGTAACGGAAAGTAACGGAAAAACAAAAACCTATTACCTTAATTTGTATAGAAAGGCGGCTCAAACCTCGTCAATCAGTGACACGGCAGTTCTTTCAAATATTAAAATAAACGGCGGTGCGGTTGAGGTAAGCGGATTTTCATCGCACAAATCGTATTATGATATAAAGGTGCCAAAAGAAATAACAAATTTGGACATTCAGGCATATCCTGCCGACAGAAGTGATATTGTTAGGGTATTGGGTCCGACTTCAATGAACGATGATGAGCCGATTTTTGTCAGTATACTTGTTACTTCTCCAACTGAAGATACATTTAGCATTTATACCTTAAGGCTTTCCTATGACAGCTTTGTTTACACCGAAAAATATTCCTCCTTCCAATTACTTGTCTCTATTGTCTTAACAGGCGTTATTTTGTTTGCTGTGGGATTTTTTGTATCCCTTTGCATAGGCCGTATAAAAAAAGCAAAGGAATATAATCTGTTTGATATAATTGTTGATGAACAGGAAGATAAGAGCGATGAAGGTGTAGAAGATGAAGATATTTCAAAGGTTTGATTATCTGTTAAATGATTTTTATAATGAGGAAAACAAAAAGAAAAGCATAAGACTTATATTTTGGCTTTCAATTCTTTTTAATACTCTTTTCTTTGCAGCCGCAATTGCGCATAATCCGCCTGTGTGGTACACAAATGATGACTTTCGTATGATGACAATTGTGTCCGGTGCATATACTGGAACGCCAAGTCCCGACATTGTGTTTATGCGCTATCCTATCGGTTTGTTGCTGTCCTCACTGTATCGTTTAACAACAGCAGTTCCATGGTATGGGATTTTTACAATGCTTTGTATGTATATACCAAGCTGTATTTTTTGTTATTTAATCGTAAAAAAAGCATACGAAAAAGAGTTTACACTGTTTGGTGTGTTACTGTATGTTTTGCTTTTTGTATTCTTTATCCAAAAGTATGTGTGCCTGCCGCAGTTTACACTGACAAGTGCATTTATGGGCGTAGGCGCAATGGCGTTGCTTTACGAAATGCCTGAAAAAAAGAACGGCAAATATATAATTCTTGCCGTAATATGCACGGCTTTATCCTTCTCTATACGTTCAAAAGCATTTTATCTTCTGCTTCCGGCACTCATTTTGATAGTTGCCGTTCGTATTTTTAAGGATAAGCAAAAATGTAAGCAATATATAATTTGGGGTGCTTCGGCATTAGTTTTGTGCCTTGCAGTGCTTGGCGTTGACAATGCTATGTGGAGTCAGCCTGATTATGCTGAGTTTAAGGAGTTTAAGGAAGCACGCTCCGAATTATATGACTATTATTCCGTTCCAAACTATTATGATAATATTACGTTTTACACCTCAAACGGAATAAGCGAGGTCACATACCATGCCATATCCGGAAGATTTTTAGATTTGGATGAAACGGTAAATACTGAAAATTTGAAAAAAATTGCCGAATACCAAAAGGAAAACGAAAATCAATCAATCAGCTTTACCGATAAGCTCAGCGAAGCGTTCAAAAACGGACTTTCACGATGGTATTATTTAAGTGATAAAACAGTAAAATACTGTGCGATTTTTGTTACCGTGTTACTGTTTTTATGCGTTGCACTCTCAATAAAAAGGCGAAGGATAGAGGTGGTTTTTCCTGCATTGACGGCAGGAATGCTTTTGGAAACGGTTTTTCTTGAGTTTAACGGCAGAATTATGGTTAGGCTTATAGATTTGATGCTATTGGCAATGTCTGTGATAGGATGTCTTGCAGTAATACAGCTTTTAGGCAAAAGAAAGGCAGGATTTGCTGATTTTGCCAAATGGATAAAGCAAAATGCAATTAGGGGATTATCCTTTGCAATTGCGGTGTGCTCGGTTGCACTGTTTGTTGCTTCGGGTATGTGCAATATGCAGGATGACCTTGACAATAAGTCACTGTCGTTAAGAGATGCAACAAATTCAAGATTAGAGGCTTTAATGAAATATACCGAAGAATATCCCGATGCGTTTTTCTTTTATGATGCTTATGATTTTATTGCCTGCTCCGATTATGTTTTTAAAACCTATGATGAAGGCGAAGTATTAAATAATGAGTCACTTGGCTCCTGGAATTCCCATTCCCCAAGCTATTATGAAAGAAATAATTTGTATGGATTTAACACGGCGATAGAGGGACTTACAAGCACGGATTCAGAGGTTTATTTTGTCTCAACATCTTCGCCCAAAATGGGTGTTACAAAAACATTGAAGGACCTTTACAACAAGGAATTGGTTGAGGTTGATAGAATACAGTCGTCAAGGGATGTGGTTTATGTGTATATGGTGGTAGATAATGAATAAGATTTCCGTTGTAATTCCCTGCTACTACTCTGAAAAAACCATTACCGATGTGGTAGAGGAAACAATAAAAGAATTTAAAAAAATAAGTAATTACTGCTGTGAGTTCATTCTTGTAAATGACGGCTCGGATGACGGCACATTTGAAAAAATCTCTGCCTTGGCGGATAAGTATCCTTTTGTTACAGGCGTAGACCTTGCACGCAATTGCGGTCAGCACAATGCCATCATTGCAGGTATGAAGCTTGCCAAGGGCGATTATATTCTTGGAATGGACGATGATTTTCAAACTCACCCGTCTCAGATTTTTAGGCTCATAAGCAAGCTTGAAGAGGGCTACGATATTGTTTACGGAAAATTCTCTCACAGGCACCACAGCCTTATTAGAAATATTGAAAGCAAAATAAGTGAATACTCGGTGCGCTTTCTTATTGATAATCCTAAGAATTTATCGGCCTGTCCTATGTATATTATCAAACGCTTTGTAAGGGATGAAATTGTCAAAAGCAATAGCTCCTATACTAATCTTCGGGGTTTGTTTTTAAGAACAACCTCACGAATTACCAATGCTGAAATTGAGCATTTTGACCGTAAAAACGGCGAGTCGGGATATACCGTTAAAAAGCTTATGCGTTTGTGGAGTGCATTTCTTAATTATTCGGCAAAGCCGGTAAGGCTTGTAAGAGGCTTTGGCTCAGTAGTGCTTTTGGCAGGCATAGTGTATTTAATTCTTTCACTTGCTTTACATATACCGCCGTTAAATCTTATTGCGGCGGAAATTATGATATTTGCCGGTATAATATTTTATGTGCTGGGATTGCTTGGCGAATACCTTGTAAGGCTGTTTATGGTTGAAACATACGAGCCTCAGTATGTTATACGAAAAATAGTATCAAGCGGCAATGCGGAGGATAAGGATGAGCAGGAAGATATTAATTCTTGGTGCCGGTAATGCACAGGTTGACCTAATAAAATACTGCAATTCAATGGGACTTGAAACATTTGGATGCAGTTATACAAATACGGATAAGGGAATATCGTTACTGGACCATTTTGCTCAAATTAATATTGTTGATACACAGGCAGTTAAAAATTACGCTGAAGAAAACCAAATTGATTACATATATTCCGTTGGCAGTGATATTGCCGTTCCAACGCTGTGTAAGGTTGCCGAGGAGCTTGGAAAATTTCATTTTGTTTCTTCAAAAACCGCCGGCATCTGTTGCAATAAGCACCTTATGCGTAAGGAGATAGGAGATTGCGGCTTCAACATTCCTTATGTTACCTGCTATTCATATACCGACGCAGACAAGGTTGATTTTTATCCGGCGGTAATAAAACCCGTT
>JBJEPO010000096.1:0-12124 GCA_051881275.1 Eubacterium sp.
GTCAAGCGGTTAAGACACCGCCCTTTCACGGCGGTAACACGGGTTCGATTCCCGTTGGTGTCACCAAAAGAGAGCAGTCGTAATGACTGTTCTTTTTGTTTTTTGATTTACACTGCAATACACAGTGATAATTCAACTGCGGTACATACATTGTACTTCAAACAAAAAAATTGAAAAATTTTAAAAAAGCAGTTGACTCTCCCCTAAGGGGATGTATTATGGTATTAACAGGAGATGATATTATGCTGAAAATCGGAGAATTTTCAAAGCTGTCCATGCTTACGGTAAAGGCGCTTCGTTTTTACGAAAAGCAGGGACTTCTTGTTCCGGCTGAGGTTGACGAACACAGCGGTTACCGTCTTTACGAAACCGCCCAGCTTGAATCCGCCGCTTTAATAAAATTACTGCGCAGTCTTGATTTTTCCGTTGAGGAAATCAGGTTATATTTAAGCGGTGCACCGTCACAGGAAATGCTTATAAGCAAATCAAATGAGCTTTTGCAGAAGAAAAACGAAATTTCGGCTAAAATCTCCGCATTAAATTTTTTATCGGAGGAAAAGAAAATGAAATATCAGCCTGTTATAAAGGAAATACCCGAAACAATCGTTTACAGCGAGGAAAGACTGCTGAAGGATTACAGTCAGGTAACGGATTTAGTGCTGGCATCAGCCACGGAATGCCGTCGTCTTAACCCGAATATTGAATGTGCAAGACCCGACTACTGCTTTTGTGAATATCTTGACGGTGAATATAAGGAAAAGGACATTACGGTGCGTTATTCACAGGCGGTTACAAAATCAGGAAAAGGCAACGAGAGAATTAAATTCCGCACTCTGCCTGCCGTTAAAGCGATATGCATATACCACAAGGGCGCTTATGAGCGTTTAGGCGAAGCATATTCGTACATTGTTAATTACGCACAGGAAAACGGATACAAAATTATCGGCTTTCCCAGAGAATGTTACATTGACGGAATGTGGAACAAGGAGAATGTTGAGGATTGGCTGACTGAAATCCAGCTTCCCGTTGAATAAAAATAATTACGGACCGCTGTAAAATTCAGCGGTCCGTTTTATCGTTGAAGATAACAATTATTTAATTGCGTCCTTCATTGATTTTACATAATCGTAAACCTTATCGGGCGCATCGGCTTTGTACTGTTCAATCAGCTTAACAATAGCCGAGCCTACAATTATTCCGTCGGCAACATGTGAAAATTCCTTTGCCTGCTCAGGTGTGTTTATACCAAAGCCGATAGCAACGGGAACATCGGTAACCTGCTTTACCGCCTGAGTAATAGACTGCAAATCGGTCTTAATCTCACTTCTTATGCCTGTAACACCTAAGGAGGACACCTCGTAAATAAATCCCTCGGCGTCGGAGGCTATCATTTTAATACGCTCCTCGCTGGTGGGGGCAATAAGGGACACAACCTCTATGCCGTAATTTTTTGCAACGCTTTGAAGCTCGCTCTTTTCCTCGTAGGGCATATCGGGAATTATAACACCGCAGATACCGGCGTCAGAGGCTTTCTGCAAAAATCTGTCATAGCCGTATTTGAAAAGCACGTTAAGATAGGTCATAAAAACCATAGGAACATTAACCTGTGGCTGTACCTCCTTTACCATATCAAACACATCGTCGGTGGTAACATTATTCTTTAGTGCACGTATATTGGCATTTTGAATAACAGGGCCCTCTGCGATTGGGTCGGAGAAGGGTATGCCCACCTCTATCAAATCACAGCCTGCCTGCGCCATTTTAATCATAACCTTTTTTGATGTTTCAACATCCGGGTCACCGGCGGTTATAAAGCCGATAAATGCCTTGCCGTTTTTGAAAGCGTCGGATATTTTATTCATGCAAATCAACCCCCCTGTATCTTGCTATTGCGGCAACGTCCTTGTCGCCTCTGCCGGAAAGACAGCAAATAATAACGTCATCCTTGCTCATAGTCGGAGCAATTTTCATAAGATGTGCAACGGCGTGCGCCGACTCAATGGCGCAAATAATGCCCTCTGTTCTTGCGATATATTCAAAGGCGTTTACAGCCTCGTCATCGGTTACCGGCACATATTCTGCCCTGCCGATGTCCTTAAGATGTGCGTGCTCGGGGCCTACGCCGGGATAATCAAGTCCCGCTGAAATTGAATAAACAGGCGCAATCTGACCGTATTCATTCTGGCAGAAATATGATTTCATACCGTGGAACACACCGAGAGTACCGGTTGCCATAGTTGCCGCCGTTTCGCCGGTGTCAACGCCTCTGCCTGCCGCCTCGCAGCCGATAAGACGAACATCCTTATCGTCAATAAAGTTATAAAACATACCCATTGCATTGGAGCCGCCTCCTACACACGCCATAACGGCTGTGGGGAGCTTACCCTCAAGCTCAAGTATCTGCTGTCTTGCCTCACGGCTGATAACAGACTGAAAATCACGGACAATCATAGGATAAGGATGGGGACCCATTACCGAGCCGAGAACGTAAGCGGTATCGTCAACTCTTGATACCCACTCCTTAAAGGCGTCGTTAACCGCATCCTTAAGGGTCATTGTGCCTGTTGTAACAGGGTGAACCTTTGCACCCAAAAGTTCCATACGGTAAACATTAAGTGCCTGACGTTCAGTATCCTCTTTTCCCATAAAAATCTCACATTCAAGACCCATAAGCGCCGCCGCTGTGGCTGTTGCAACACCGTGCTGACCTGCTCCTGTTTCGGCAATAACTCTCGTTTTGCCCATTTTCTTGGCAAGCAGGCACTGACCGAGAACATTGTTGATTTTATGGGAGCCTGTGTGGTTTAAATCCTCACGCTTGAAATAAATCTTTGCACCGCCTAAATCCTTGGTCATTTTTTCCGCATAATAAAGAAGCGATGGTCTGCCTGCGTATTCCTTATTGAGCTTATCAAGCTCGGCAACAAATTCCGGATCGTTTTTGTAATGCTCGTACTGTTTTTCAAGATTAATTATTTCATTCATCAGCGTTTCGGGAATATACTGTCCGCCGTGAATACCGAATCTTCCTTTACTCATTCTCTGTTCTCCTTATAATTTCCATAATTTTTTTCATTTTATTATAATCCTTAACTCCGTCGGTTTCAACACCTGATGAAATATCGACGGCAAAGGGCTTTACCTGCCTTAAGGCACTTAAAATATTGTCGCAGTTAAGCCCTCCGGCAAGGAAAAACGGCTTTTTGTGTTCGGGTATTTTTTGCCAATCAAAGGTGTTTCCCGTGCCTGTGCCGGAATCAAACAGGTAATAATCAACGGCGTATTCTTCTGCGCTTTCAAAATTTTCGGGGTTAAAATATTTTATAACCGGTGCGTTAATTTTTTCGCAGTAATCAGGGCTTTCTGCACCGTGAAGCTGTACAATATCAATAATGCCCTCATTAACATAATCGTTTATCCTGTCAATATCATCGTCAACAAAAACGCCCACCGCCTTGATATTGCCGTCAAGCCTTGATTTAAGCGATTTTGCCGTGGCTTTATCTATGCTTCGGCGAAATCCTCCGGTAAGTATAAATCCTGCATAATCCGGCTTCAAGGCGTTAACATAATTAACATCCTCCTGCCGACGCAGACCGCATATTTTAATTTTCACCATAAAGCAAATTCCTCAGCATTTTCTTTTTATCGCTTGCACGCATAAAGGCTTCGCCAATCAAGACTGCATTTGTTTTGTTGTTTTGCAAAACCTGAATATCGGAATGTGTTTTAATTCCGCTTTCCGACACAAAAATTACATCCTCGGGTATCATATTTCTGTATCTTGTTGAATTGTTAACGTCAACGGAAAAATCCTTGAGATTTCTGTTATTTACGCCGATTATTCTTGCACCGGCGGAAAGTGCGTTTTCAACCTCGTTTTCATCGTGAGCCTCCACAAGAGCGGAAATTCCCAAGACGTCGCAGATTGAAATATACTCCTTTATTACATCTGTATCAAGCAGGGCGCAGATAAGCAAAGCTGCGCTTGCCCCTAAAATTTTCGCCTCATAAATTTGGTAGTCGCAGACGGTAAAATCCTTACGCAAAACGGGAATTGAAACGCTGTGGGCAATCTCCTGCAAATATTCATCCCTGCCCATAAACCATTTAGGCTCCGTCAAACAGGAAATCGCAGAGGCACCTGCCTGTTCGTACTCCTTGGCAATGGAAAGGTAATCAAATTCCTGTGCAATAACACCCTTTGAGGGAGAGGCTTTTTTTACCTCGCAGATAAAGGAAAGCTCCTCGCCTTTAAGAGCATTTTCAAATTCAAATGAGCCTTTTTCCATTGATAAAGCCTGAGCTTTTACCTGCTCGGCAGGCTTTTCCTTTATGATTTTTTCGTAACGCTGTTTTGTATATTCAGCAATAGTGTTAAGAATATCCGACATAAAAATTACCTTTTACTGTTGATTTGTAGTCTTAATAAAGCCCTGCAACACATCATAGCCCTTGCCTGACATCAAAATATCCTGCGCCTTTTTAACAGCATCGGCAAGGCTGATTCCCAGCTCGCCTGCATAAATACAGGCGCCTGCATTCATTATAACGGCGGTGTTCTGCGCCTTTGTGCCCTTGCCCTGAAGGATGTCGGTTGTGATTTTTGCATTTTCCTCGGGTGTTCCGCCCACAAGCTCGCTTTTATCAATGCGCTCAAGTCCAAAATCCTCAGGCTTAATTGTGTAATAGGTAATGCTCTCGCCTCTTACCTCTGCAACCTTAGTTTCAGCGGAGGCACTTATTTCATCAAGGCAGTCTGCGCCGTAAACAACCATTGCGTCGGTTACGCCTAATTTAACAAGAGCCTTTGCAATTTTTTCAATATATTCCTCGCTGAAAACACCTAAAACCATACGGTCGGCCTTGCCGGGATTTGTAAGAGGACCGAGAATATTAAACACGGTTCTGATGCCTAATTCCTTACGAACAGGACCTACAAAACGCATTGCACTGTGATATTTCTGTGCAAACAAAAATGCGATATTGTTTTCCTCCAAGGATTTTTTCATAATTTCCGGCTCGCAGTCAATTTTTACGCCTAATGCTTCAAGACAGTCGGCAGTTCCGCATTTTGAGGAAGCGGCTCTGTTGCCGTGTTTAACAATGGTTACGCCTGCCGCCGCGGCTACAAAAGCCGAGGTGGTGGAGATATTGAAGGAGTTTGACCTGTCACCGCCGGTACCCACAATATCAAGAGCGTGACCGCCGATATTAAATTCCATAGCCTTTGAGCGCATTCCGTCGGCACAGCCTGCTATTTCGTCCTCGGTTTCGCCCTTCATTGCAAGAGCGGTAAGAAAGGAAGATGTCATAACAGGTGTTACATCTCCGCTCATAATTTCGCCTATTGCGGATTTTGCCTCATCATAGGTCAAATCCTGATTTTGTGATACCTTTGCCAATAAATCCTTAATCATCGTGTTTTCCTCCTAAAAAATTTCTTAATATTGTAATGCCGTCCGGGGTCATAATTGATTCGGGATGGAACTGAACGCCCCATATATTTTTCGTTTTGTGCTTTACCGCCATTATTTCGCCGTCGTCGGTGCGTGCGGTGACCTTTAGACATTCGGGCATTGTTTCTTCATCTGCCGCAAGGGAATGGTATCTTGCAACGGTGATTTTATCCGGCAGATTTTTAAACAGCACGTCACTTGTATCAACACTGCAATCACTCTGCTTACCGTGCATTAATTTTTTTGCATAGGTGATTTTTGCTCCGTAGGCGGCACATATTGACTGATGCCCGAGGCACACGCCTAAAATTTTACAGCTATCGCCCATTTCCCTTGCAACGTCAATGCACACCCCTGCATCCTCGGGTCTGCCCGGTCCCGGTGAAAGAATAATATATTCAGGAGCCAGCTTTTTTATTTCGTCAAGGGTAAGCTCGTCATTTCGTATTACCTTTATATCGGGATTTACCGTGCCGATAAGCTGGTAAAGATTGTAGGAAAAGGAGTCGTAATTATCAATAAGCAATATCATTAGCTTTCCTCCTTTGCCGCTTTTTCAATGGCAGTAACAACCGCCTTCGCCTTATTTATACATTCCTGGTGCTCTTTTTCGGGCACGGAATCGGCAACGATTCCCGCTCCCGAGCGAACAAACACCCTGCCCTTTTTCTTGTAGGCAATACGTATTGCTATACAGGTGTCAAGATTTCCCGTAAAATCTATATAACCGATAGCACCGCCGTAAATGCCTCGTTTGTTATTTTCAAGCTCGTTTATAATCTGCATTGCTCTGATTTTCGGCGCACCGGATAGCGTGCCTGCCGGCAAAACTGCATCCATTGCGTCAAGAGCAGATTTGTCGTCCCTGATTTCACCGTGAACGGTGGAGCCGATATGCATAATATGCGAAAATTTTAGTATATTGTGATAATTTTGTACATTGACAGTGCCGAATTTGCTGATTTTACCTAAATCGTTTCTGCCTAAATCCACAAGCATATTGTGCTCGGAAAGCTCTTTTTCGTCACTCAGCAAATCCGCTTTCAGCTTTTCGTCCTCCTCCTCGGTTTTGCCTCTGGGACGGGAGCCTGCAAGAGGATAGGTGTAAAGGCTTTTGCCCTCAAGCTTTACAAGGGTTTCCGGGGACGCACCGGCGATTTCAATATCATCGGAGGAAAAATAGAACATATAGGGAGAGGGATTTAGCTTGCGCAAAACCTCATACGCCTTAAACAGCGAGCCCTCCATTTCAGCCTCCAGCCTGTTTGAAATAACCGCCTGAAAAATGTCGCCCTCACGGATATAATGCTTCGTCTTTTCCACCATTGCGCCGTATTCCTCAGCGTTAAACAGCGGTTTAAACTCTGTTTTAAGCACCGGTCTTTCGGGTTCCTTAATTTCACCCTCGTTAATGAGACGGCTCATAATTTCAAGCTCTTTTACGCCTGCTTCGTAATTTTTTTCAAAATCATCCGTTTGAATATTTACAATAAGAATTATTTTTTCTTCAAGATTGTCAAAGGCGATTACCTTGTCAAACAGCATCAGGTCAACATCTTTAAAATTGCCGTCGTCCTTAGCGTCAAGATTTAAGCTTTCCTCGCTGTATTTAACGTAATCGTAGCCGAAATAGCCCACAAGTCCGCCTGTAAAGGTGGGGAGATAGTCAAATCGTGGGGATTTGTGCTCGTCAAGCACCTGCTTTACATAGGGACGGGGATTGCCTTTAAATTTTTTAACGCCCATATCGTCTATCAGTGTAACATTGTAGTCCTTACAGCTGATTTCTGCCTTTGGGTCATAGCCGATAAAGGTATATCTGCCGGTCATTTTTGTATCCTCACGGGATTCCAGCATATAGCAGTGAGAGGATACCGCTCTCACCTTTTTGATAATGCCCAACGGGGTGTAATTCATCACTGTTTCACAGGACAGCGGAATTGTTTTGTAATCACCGCAATAAGCGGCTGCCTCCTGCAAGGACGGTCTGATTTTCATAAAATCACAGCCTTTCATAATTATAATGAAGATAGGTCTGTACCGAAACAGAGAAATAAAAAAGCCCTGACAGTCCAAAATAGACTGTCAGGGACGAAAAATCTTTCGCGGTGCCACCCTGATTTACGGTGTAATAACACACATACTCTCTGCGAGATACCATCATATCTCCGACCCTTTACGCAGGTCTTACGTTGCGGGATACTCGGCAAACGCCTTTCACCGCACCCTCAGCGGTCCATTTAATATGCCGTTTACTGCCCCATTCCCAGCAACAGGAGCTCTCTGTGAGTTCGTATCATATTTTTATCTCCGCCTCAACGGTTTAGATTAAATTGTTATTATCATTATAGCACATAAAAATTATTTGTCAACGGATTATTTTCATAATATAACTCAGTCACACTCACCCTCAATAACATCTATATTATGTTTATTTCCCGAATTGTCACCTGTATTGTCAAAATTAATCAGTCCAAATGGTGTTGTTAAAACATCCTGTCTGTCAACAACATTTACCTGATTTGAATATACGGTAACCATATTATTGCCGTCACGGTATGTAACATATCCTCTTGACGCCCAATTATATTTTGAAGTCATTTTATTCATATTTACAATATAAATATCTTCAAGCGTATCCGTATTAAATCTGCTTGTCAGCATTTTGTTATTTAATATAAGGGTAAAGTTGTCAGTGGGATCAAATGTATTTGCATCTTTGTAATAAAAAGCAATGCCTATTTCTTCAACTTGGATATTTTCGGGAAATCCGCCTGCCATAACGAATGAGCCTACACAGTTGTCACTGTCATATTTGTAATACAAATCAAGCACAGGCTTGTCTGTTACATCGGGCGGCTCCGGCAATGATGTATCATCCTCGTCATATTCCGCCGTAATGATTACATTTTCACCTGACTGTAATCTTCCGAGAACATCTGCGTCATTATACACCCATCTGCCGTTACTGTAACCATATCTATACGGAACATCGGGTAACAAATCTGCAATAGTAGTTAACTCTGCCCATTCCTGCGTTGTTTTTGTAACTGTTCCTGCAATCCAATTACTGTAATTTGCAAAGGTCAGCGTTGATGAACCGTCAGCGATAAATACTGCTTTTAATTTTATATTAGAGCTTACCTTAAAGGTGTATTCTGCATTTTTAGACACATAGATGTTATTTACAGTATCATACCAGCCTGCAAAGGTATATCCATCATCCGGTGTTGCATTCAGCGTAATTTCAGTTGCGTATAAAAGCGAGTGTTTGCCGAGATTAAGGCTTTCGGCGTTGCAGTTAATTGTTATCGTACCGTTTGTTCCTGTTATAACTACATCAAAATATGCCTTTAAATCATACACAGCAGATAATACTTCGGATGTTAACTCGTCAATATTTTCCTGCGTTAGATACAAATTATCAAAATTATAAGAATTACATTCCTCAAGCAAATCATTTAGTGCTTCAAATGAGCTTGTTGAATAATCTTTTTCATCAAGTGTATTTGCAAAATCCAAAGCCGCCCGAAGTGCACCCGAATCGCCTTTTTGATTTATGTATTTGAGATTATAATCTGTTTTTGATTCAATATTATTAATAATTTCCTCAGTAAAAATACTTGTATCTATGTAATTATACTCACATGATACATCACAAAGCAAGCCGGTTGATTCTCCGGCATTAGAGGGTAATTCAAGCGTTGTTATTTCGCAGCCTTCACACCACAGTGTTTCAAGCTTATTACAACCGCTAACGTCTAATGACGATATTTTCGTTTCTTCGCAATATATTGCTTTCAGTTCTCCAAACGAAGATAGATTTAAGGAACCTTCAACATCTGTTTCACTAACATCCAAAGCAATAACTCTGTATTTTTCACCATCAAATTCAAAGAATGCGTTGTTTTGAACCTTGTCAAGAGAAATATCACCATTATCGTCAAGCCAGTCAAGCTCTGAATTATTGTCACCTGTTTTAGCAAAATCCTCTAATGCCTGTAATTCATTTTCGTCAATTATTGCATCATTAGGAAGTAATTGCGGCATATAGTTAATATATGCATTATTAACAGCTTTGTAATTATATAAATTTGAATACAAGCTTCCGCCTTCGTGCGTATCTAAATAGTTATATGCACAACAAATATGATTTAGATTAGTGTTATCTTCAATATTTAATGCTATTAAATTGTTAAATGCACAAGATAATGTTTGAAGCTCTGTCAATCCGGATAAATTTAGAGTGCTGATTCCGCAACCATCACAATATAATTCCACCAAAGATGTACAGTCCGACAAATTTATTCCATTTTGAGAAAAGTCATTATAACTGCAATTTAATGATGTTAGGGAGCTGTCTCCTGTCAAATCAATTTCAGTTAATAAATTAGCATAGACATTTACATTCTCTAATGCTGTAAAATCTGAACAATCCAAGCTACCGGTTAACCATTTATATGATAAATCTATTGATGATACATGTCCTTCATTATTCCATGTTATTCCATCCCAAGTAGAAGGATCCTCTAAATCCCAATTTAGTATACTGTTATTATCTGAATTAGCAAAAGCAGACAACACTGATGTTTCATATAAATCATATGTAATAGTAGAGTTATTCGTTTCGCTTTCTTCTGAAACAGCCATAATTTGATCATTACAGGTTGAAATATTTGTTTGCAGTGCATCCTCATAAGAATAACACTCAAACATGGTGCTTCCGTAACTGCCGTTTATTATTTCGTTATATGTATTATAATCGTGCGAATCATATATGGTACCAATATTATTTAAAGCAAAACAAATAAGCGGTTTTAGAGATGGAGAGTAAGCTAATTTATTTATAGCCGATAATCCGTAAATTTTATTTGAACTGCTAAAAAAATATGTTGCATTATGTAAAAAATTATACAATGATGTGTATGGCCAAATGCTTGCGTTATATATAAGCAGGTCTTTATTGTAATAATCATCTACAGATGTCCATTGCGAAAAAGAATCTTTTAATTCATTTTTAATATTTCTGTTTATATTACCGGATATATACATAGAAAAATGGCTCTTTTCAATTGAAAACGACCAATCCTTCAATTCTGAAATATCCATTGTGTAACATCTTCCGTATTTCCAATAATTCCAACCATCCGTTGGTTCTGTTAAAGGAACAGTTGGTACTATATCTGTATCAAACCAAAAATTGAAGATATTTTTATAGCCCTCCATTGAACTATTATATTTTTCAACATTAGGACAGGCAAAGGTATATGCGGTAACATTATCAAATACGGGAATTTTATCATCCGTTACAGTATCATTTTTCACATCGGTTGCATTTTTAGCGTATAAATTTGCAACCGCTGCACCTCTGCTATGACCTGTTATTATTAAGTTTACTTTATCATAATTAACACAGTATTCATTGTAATAGTTTAAAATTTCGGCTTTTATTGAGTCCTTTGCTTTTTCAAAATTATCATGAACATTTTTATCCGGGTCATAGCTTGTCCCGGTAATTTCTGTATTACCTTGCCATTCGTCTTTATATGTTCCGCGAATGGCGACTATTAAATCAATAGAGTTATCACTGTTTTTTCTATTTAATATTCCATATGCAACATTATCTGCATTAGTATCACCAGTATAATTATAAGCAAATATTTGATTTTCTTCTACTTGATAATCAAATAAAGAAACCGATAAACCTAATTCTTCTTGTATTGTTTCTTCATCTTTTGCACTATACATTGCTTTTGATAATTCCATACACATTTTCATGTCGTCTTCGCTGTATGAAAAAGTTTTATTATAAAACTTATCAACAGTACCTTGCAGGCTAATTGCCGAACTGTAAATTATTATTCCGCCCCCGCCTTCTCCGGTTGCTATACCCTTTTCAGGGTATATTCTTATGTAAAATACAGCGTCATAATTTGTAAACAAAAAATACTTAAATTGAAAATCACATTCATAATAATCATCATAAAATGCTATATTGCCGGATATATCTTTATTAATTGTAGCAAGCTCGCCTTTGATGTAAATATGTCCTGTAAAGGTTCTCTGCTCAATATCTACATTGTAAATATCAAAACTCATCGGTGATGATGAATCATAAGTGCCGCTATATGAAGCAGAAAATGAATTATTATTTGCTTCAGCTTCAAGTGGAAAAGAAGCAAATACTGAAAACACCATTGAAATAACAACAATAATTGATACTATTTTTTTAGATTTCATTTTTGATAATTCTCCTTAGAATAATTAAAATTTACTGATTTTCGCCCAATTTACAAACACTTTTCCACGGTTCATCTACTGTTTTAACCATAACTCTTACTACACTCAATGCTGTGTTTTCAGCGGAACATTTAGCATTTATATTTATGCTATTTTTAATCTTTTCAGCAAGGCAATCATCAAAACTGCTGTCAAAACTATCATCAAATAAATAAAAATACCTAACATAATTAGCGTCATCATTTTTCGCATAATTATTTAAAAATTCTTTTGCATCATTTTCGTGTATCACATAACCATTCTCTTTGTTTGTAATGTTTTGATAACAAATTATATCTGTTGCATAAAGCCTAAATCCTGTAATTCTCTCATCAACATTTTTCTGCAGCCATTCAGTACACCACTTCTCAATATCTTCTAATTGA
>JBJEPO010000097.1:0-12099 GCA_051881275.1 Eubacterium sp.
CCTCCGGAGCCTTTTTGCCGATGCAGATATGTCCGCAGTTGATGCACTGCCATACGCAGTCGCCGTCCTTTGAGAATACAAGACCGTCCTCAACATTTTGAAGGAGCTTCTTATATCTTTCCTCGTGCTCCTTTTCAATGTCGGCTACCATACGGAATAATGAGGCAATTTCCGTAAAGCCTTCCTCGTCAGCTTCCTTGGCAAACTGAGGATACATCTCTGTCCATTCGTAATTCTCGCCTGCGGCACCGTCCTTAATGTTTGTAAGGGTGTCGGGCACTCCGCCGTCGTGAAGAAGCTTGAACCAGATTTTTGCGTGCTCCTTTTCGTTGTTTGCGGTTTCCTCAAAAATGTTGGCAATCTGAACATATCCGTCCTTCTTTGCCTTTGAAGCATAGTATGTGTACTTGTTTCTTGCTTCGGATTCGCCCGCAAAAGCAGCCATAAGGTTTGCTTCGGTTTTTGTTCCGCTTAAATTTTTCATAATAAAAAATCCTTTCTGTGAGTTTATATTATTATGTATCAATTATACCAATTTAAAACATATTTGGCAAGAAATATCATTTGCTTTTCAGTATAAATTTTTCAACTGCGTCGGCAACGCCGTCCTCGGCATTGGAAAGAGTAATGTACTTTGCCGCCTTTTTGCACTCGTCGGTGCCGTTGCCCATAGCAAAGGAGTATCCGGCGTATTTCAGCATAGGAATATCATTTCCTGCGTCGCCGAAGCACATAGCCTCATCCTTGTCTATGCCCAGTGTTTTGCACATTCCGTCAAGGGCAGTGCCTTTGTCAACGCCTGCCTTTGTTATTTCAATATTGGCGTGCATTGAAGATGCAAGACTTATATCCTCCATACCCTCAAAATGCTTCCACATTCTGTCAAAAACTTCTTTATCACCGCTATATACCGTGATTTTTTCAATGTCACGTCCGCTGACCAGCTTTTTCACGTTGTCGCAGGCGTTCATATTTCCCATTAGAGAATCAACAAATTCCTTGGGCAGTAAATCGTCAATGAAAAACTCCGCCTTGTTCAGCTGAACATAAGAAAATCCATCAACATAAACCTCATAAAATACGGGATTTGCGTTAAGATAATCAAGAACACCGCTGCAAAAATCCCAGTCCATAAGGCGGGAGTAAATATTCTTGTTTGCACGTCTGTCAAGCACCGCCGCACCGTTTGAATACATAACATAGTCAACCTGGGGCACCTGAACGCACACATCACCCATAATGGAAAGCGTTCTGCCGGTGGATATTGTTATTTTTACACCTTTGTCGTGGGCTGCCTTCAATGCCTCTCTGTTTCTTTTGCTTACTGTTAAATGGTCCGGGGACATAAGAGTTCCGTCAAGGTCAAGGGTTATAATTTTTACGGACATAATGGACTCCTTTCGCTTTCTGTATATTATGATACAATATAAAAATAATTATTACAATCATTATAGTATGAATTTTTATTGACAAATCTCACGAAAATTGGGCAGAAATTTGCCGCTTTTTCGTATTTCAATACAGAAAAGATTAAAAATCGGTATCAATAGTTAAGTTTGTGTTGAAATTTTGTGAATAATTTATTATTATAAGAGTATATCAATATACGGCGGTATTTATATGGAATTGTTAAAACAAAAAATACTCAGCGAGGGCGAGGTTTATCCGGGCAATATTCTCAAGGTTGACTGCTTTTTAAACCACCAGATTGACTGTAATTTTCTCGGCGAGGTGGGAAAGGAATTTCATCGTCTTTTCAAGGACGACGGTGTAAATAAGGTCCTTACCATTGAAGCGTCGGGCATAGCAATCGGTGCAATGGTTGCCCAGGAATTCGGATGTCCTCTCGTTTTTGCCAAAAAAACAAAGACAAAAAATATTGCAGGCGACGTATATACAACCAAGGTTGTGTCCTATACTCACGATACAGCCTATGATATTATGGTATCAAAGCGTTTTTTAGGCGAGGGCGACAGAGTACTTATTGTTGACGACTTTCTCGCAATAGGCAATGCTCTTAACGGTTTGATTAAGCTTGTTGAGGATAGCGGTGCACAGCTTGTGGGCTGCGGCACGGTTATAGAAAAAGGATATCAGCACGGAGGGGACAAGCTTCGTGAAAAGGGTATCAAGGTGGAATCTCTGGCAATAGTTGAGGGTATGGACTCCGACACCGGCGAAATCCGTTTCCGAGATTGATTAAGTTATATCGGCTGTACCGGGTTTAACTCAGTGAGCCTTTATAAATAGAAAAATTTCATTATTGGAGGAAAAACGATGAAACTTTCAAAAAGAATCATTGCCGTTCTTCTCAGCGTTCTCTTTGTAGTAGCTGCTTTTGCAGGCTGCTCATCAGGAGCTAAGGAAGATACAGGCGCAGACACATCAGCAGCAGAAAAATCAGATGTTAAAATCGGTTTTATTTTCCTGCACGACGAAAATTCAACCTATGACCTTAACTTCATCAACGCTGCAAAGGCCGCTTGTGAAAATCTCGGCGTAGAGATGGTATCAAAGACAAACATCCCTGAGGGTCAGGAATGCTACGATGCCGCTCTTGACCTTGTTGACCAGGGTTGTTCCATGATTTTTGCTGACAGTTTCGGTCATGAGGACTATATGATTGAAGCTGCTAAGAAGAATCCTGACGTACAGTTCTGTCACGCAACAGGTACAAAGGCTCACACTGAAGGTCTTGACAATTATCACAATGCATTCGCTTCAATCTATGAAGGCAGATACCTTGCAGGTATTGCAGCAGGTATGAAGCTCAACGAAATGATTGACGCAGGTCAGTTTAAGGCCGAAGAGGCTAAGATGGGCTACGTAGGTGCTTACACTTATGCAGAGGTTATTTCAGGCTACACTTCCTTCTATCTCGGTGCAAAATCAGTTTGCCCCACAGTTACAATGGAAGTAACATTCACAGGCTCATGGTATGATGAGACAGCAGAAAAAGAAGCTGCTAATAAACTCATCTCCAACGGCTGTAAGCTTATCAGCCAGCACGCTGACTCAATGGGCGCTCCTACCGCTTGCGAAGTTGCAGGTATTCCTAACGTTTCCTACAACGGTTCAACAGAAAGCGCTTGCCCCAACACATTTATCGTATCTTCAAGAATTGACTGGACACCTTATATGGAATATGCTATCAAAGCAACCATGGATGGTACAGAGATTGAAGACGACTGGACCGGTACTCTTAAGACAGGCTCCGTTGTTCTTACAGATGTAAATGAGAAGGCAGCTGCTAAGGGCACACAGGAAGCTATTGACAAGGCAAAGGCAGACCTTGAAGCAGGTACACTCCATGTATTTGACACATCAACATTTACCGTTACAAAGTCAGATACTGCAAATGTTAACGCAACAGTTGACAAGGACGGCAAGCTTTCAAGCTACAAAGCCGATGTTGATTCAGACGCTAACTACACAGCAGATACAGAGGCTGTATCCGACGGATATTTCCACGAGTCAGAATACCGTTCAGCACCGTATTTTGACCTTCAGATTGACGGTATTAAGCTTCTTGATACAAAGTTCTAATCAAAATATTTGTCAATAATAAAAGCCGTGGCCGTAGTTTATACGGTCACGGCAGTATTTAATTTTACTTTACAAGGAGGCATATCATGAGCGAGTCTTTAGCATTGGAATTAAAAGGTATAACTAAAGAATTCGGCAGTGTTGTTGCCAACAAAAATGTAAATCTTAAGGTGCGCCGCGGTGAAATTCTTGCCATTTTGGGCGAAAACGGCAGCGGTAAAACCACACTTATGAATATGGTGTCGGGCATCTATTTTCCCGATGAGGGTGAAATATTTGTTGACGGCAAAGAGGTTGTCATCAAATCCCCGAAAGACGCTTTTAAATATAAAATAGGTATGATTCATCAGCATTTTAAGCTTGTTGATGTGTTTAATGCTGTTGAAAATATAGTTCTCGGAATTGACGACGGTAAAAAATTCAATCTTAAAGAAGCAGAGAAAAAGGTTAAGGAAATTACCGATAAATACGGCTTTGAAATAGACCTGGAAAAAAAGATATACGAAATGTCTGTTTCCGAAAAACAGACGGTTGAAATTATCAAGGTGTTGTACAGAGGTGCGGATATATTAATTCTTGACGAGCCTACCGCTGTGCTTACACCCCAAGAAACAGAAAAATTATTCGCCGTTCTTCGCCGTATGCGCAAGGACAATAAGGCGATTATCATAATAACCCATAAGCTTCACGAGGTTTTGGAAATTTCCGACAGAGTTACCATTCTCCGCAAAGGAGAATATGTTGACACCGTTGAAACAAAGGACGCAACGGAGCAGTCACTGACGGAAATGATGATGGGCGAAAAAGTGGTGCTGAACATTAAAAGAGAGCCTCCCGTCAATCCAAAGCAAACACTTATTGTAGAGCATCTCAGCGTTAAAAGTCCCGACGGTAATATGGCGTTGGATGACGTTAATTTCTCAGCATACAGCGGAGAGATTTTGGGCGTAGCCGGTATTTCCGGATGCGGTCAGAGAGAATTGCTTGAGGCTATCGCCGGACTGCAAAAGTCTATGCCCGGCTCATCAATTATTTATAAACCCGATAAGAAAAAGCAACAACAGCTTGTGGGTAAATCACCAAGAGCCATCAGAAAGCTTGGAATTGCCCTTTCCTTCGTTCCTGAGGACAGGCTGGGAATGGGTCTTGTAGGCAATATGGACATTATTGATAATATGATGCTTCGTTCATATAAGTCCGGACCCACCGCATTTCTTGACAGGCACGAGCCTAAGGATTTGGCTAACGAGATTATTGATAAGCTTGAGGTTGTTACACCTAATGCCCATACTCCTGTTCGCAGGCTTTCCGGCGGTAATGTGCAGAAGGTTCTTGTAGGACGTGAAATTTCATCAAATCCAAAGGTGCTTATGGTTGCCTATCCCGTAAGAGGACTTGACGTTAACTCGTCATATACAATTTATGATTTGCTTACAGAGCAAAAGAAAAAGGGCGTAGCCGTAATATTTATCGGCGAGGATTTGGATGTTCTTCTTGAGCTTTGCGACAGAATTATGGTTATCAATTCCGGTAGAATTACGGGAATTGTTGACGGTACAAAGGCTACTAAGGAAGAAATAGGCTTGCTTATGACAAAAAGTGTTGACAAGGAGGAGAATGCAAATGAGTGAAAAAAACAGCGTGCGTGAACCGCTTTTTCACGTGGCAAAGCGTGATTCCCTCCCTGTGTGGAAATCCTGGATAATTCGTATTATATCAATACTTATTGCGCTGGTTGTGTGTGCAGTGTTGACAATGCTTTTGACCGGTGAAAATCCTATCAGCGTATATGCAACAATGATAAAAGGTGCCTTCGGCTCGGAAAGACGAGTTTGGAATTTGCTTCAAAGTCTGGCAATGCTGCTTTGTATTTCCCTTGCCGTAACCCCCGCCTTTAAAATGCGGTTTTGGAATATCGGTGCCGAGGGTCAGGTGCTCATCGGCGGACTTGCCACGGCGGCTTGTATGATTTGCCTTGGCGGTAAAATTCCAAATGCCTTGCTGATAATCGTAATGATTATTTCAAGTATGCTGGCAGGCGGAATATGGGCGCTTATTCCGGCGGTATTTAAAGCAAAATTCAACACAAATGAAACACTGTTTACCCTTATGATGAACTATGTGGGTATTCAGCTTGTATCTTACTTTACAATGTATTGGGAAAATCCTAAAGGCTCCGGTAAAATCGGAATTATCAATTCCGCCGACCACGCCGGCTGGCTTCCCACAATCGGCGAATACGAGTATCTGCTTAATATAATCGTTGTATTTGCAATTACTGTATTTATGTATATCTATCTTAAATACAGTAAGCACGGATACGAAATTTCCGTTGTAGGCGAGTCGGAAAATACAGCCAGATACATCGGTATCAATGTTAAAAAGGTTATTATCCGCACAATGCTCCTTTCCGGTGCAGTTTGCGGTATTGCAGGACTTTTGCTTGTAGGCGGTACTAACCACACTATTACCACAACAACGGCAAACGGCAGAGGATTTACCGCCATTATGGTATCCTGGCTTGCAAAATTTAATCCCATACTTATGATACTCACTTCTCTTTTGCTTGTATTCTTTGAAAAGGGCGCAGGCGAAATTGCAACGGTGTTCGGACTTAACGAATCATTTTCCGATATTATTACGGGTATTGTCCTTTTCTTCATTATCGGAAGTGAATTTTTTATCAACTATCAGTTGAAATTCCGTCATTCACACAAGGAGGTAAAGTAATATGGTAACAGCAACAGCAATTACATTTATCCAGCGTGCGGTTATGCAGGGCATACCTCTCTTGTACGGTTCAACAGGTGAAATTATTACGGAAAAATCGGGCAACCTTAACTTAGGTATCCCCGGAATTATGTATGTAGGCGGTATCAGCGGTGTAATCGGAGCGTTTTTGTATGAAAATTCTCTTGACTCCGTCAGCGATGCCAACGGCTTTCTTGCGGTAATAATTCCTCTTTTGTGCAGTGTTTTCGGCTCACTTCTTATGGGACTTATTTACTGCTTTTTGACGGTAACTCTCCGTGCAAACCAAAATGTAACAGGTCTTGCAATCACCACCTTCGGTACGGGATTCGGTAATTTCTTCGGCGGTTCTCTTATTAAGCTTACCGGCGCAGACGTTCCCTCGGTTGCTCTTACAACAACAAGTAATTTCTTCAGAACAACCTTACCCGGCGCAAAGACAACCGGTGCCTTCGGTCAGATTTTTCTGTCCTACGGCTTTCTTGCTTACGCCGCAATTATAATTGCAATACTCTGTGCAATATTTCTTAATAAAACAAGAGGCGGACTTCATCTCAGAGCAGTAGGCGAAAATCCTGCAACCGCCGATGCGGCAGGCATTAATGTTGAAAGGTCAAAATATCTTGCCACCTGCATAGGCAGTGTTATTGCCGGCTTAGGCGGACTTTACTACGTAATGGACTACGCCTGCGGAGTTTGGTCAAACGAAGGCTTCGGCGACAGAGGCTGGCTTGCTATCGCACTGGTTATTTTCGCAATCTGGCGTCCCAATTTGGGCATTCTCGGCTCAATTCTGTTCGGCGGACTGTACATTGTTTATCTGTTTATTCCCGGTCTTGCCCTTCGTACTCAGGAGCTTTTCAAAATGCTTCCATACATCGTAACAATTATTGTTCTCGTAATGGTAAGCGTAAGAAAGAAGAAGGAAAATCAGGGTCCTGCGGCTTTGGGACTGTCTTATTTCAGAGAGGAAAGGTAATTTAATGGCTCATCAGGATATAGAAAAGGTCCTCGTCAGTGAGGAGGAGCTTAAAGAGATAAACAAACGCCTTGGTGCGCAGATTACAAAGGATTTTGCGGACAAAAATCTTTTGGTGGTAGGTATTTTAAAGGGCTCAATCTATTTTATGACAGACCTTACAAGATACATTAATCTGCCCTGTAAAATTGATTTTCTTGCCGTATCAAGCTACGGCAGCGGTACAACCTCCAGCGGTGCCGTCAGAATTTTAAAGGATATTGATATTAATTTGGAGGGCTACGATATTCTTATTGTTGAGGATATTCTTGACTCCGGCAGAACACTTAATTATGTTTGCAATATGCTTAAATCACGTAATCCTGCCAGCATTTCAATAGCTACGCTTCTTGATAAGCCGGAGCGCAGGGTTGTTGATTTAACCCCGGATTATGTAGGATGCGACGTGCCCGATGAATTTGTTGTAGGCTACGGTCTTGACTACGACCAAAGATACCGCAACCTGCCCTATATCGGACAGTTAAAGAGAGAAATTTACGAATAAAATAAAAATGCTGTAAGAACTTAACTCTTACAGCATTTTTTAATTAGTCTTCCTTTGAGAAATTTGATTTATCTACCTTGCAAAGGGGACATACAAAATCCTCAGGCAAATCCTCCCACTTTGTTCCGGGAGCGATTCCCTCCTCGGGGCATCCTTCGGCTTCGTCATAAACCCATCCGCATACGTCGCATACATATCTCATTTTTGTCACCTCCGATATTATGGCACTTTATAAATTACGGTAATTCTCATTGTATTATGTGCGGAAAAATCCGCCATATTCACTGAAAAACGCCGTGATTTTACTTTGCTCTGATTTCCTTTATTAAAAATTCCTTACCGCTGATGATTTTAAAGCCTTCACCTGAGCATTGGGGACAGCTTGCTCCCATATCTCGGATATTACAAACACATCCGCAGTTAAGACAACGTGCCCTTGCTTTTATTCTTTCAATTTCAAGCCTTGTGCCGTTATATCCGCAGTTGTCCTTTACGCTGAGCCACGCCTGAGTTAAATATTCCGGTATAACATCGCTCATTTCGCCGATTTGCAAAACTATCGCCTCAACGTCCTTTAGGCTCTGCTCTTTTTTTACCTCATCAACGGTTTTTATAATTTGATGTATAATGCCTAATTCGTGCATAATTATTTGTTCCAGCAGTCAATTTCGTTTTTGAGCCATTGAATCCATTTGTCAATTCCCTCGCCGGTTTTTGCGCTGATAAAGAAAATCTCCGCCTTGGGATTTAATTTTTTAATTCGTTTTACAACGGCTTCATCGTCAAAGTCAAATACGCATTTTGTGTCAATTTTATTGATTAAAACCACATCGCTGACGGTGAACATCAGTGGGTATTTTAAAGGTTTGTCGTCGCCCTCGGGTACGGATAAAATCATTGCGTTTTTTGACGCACCTGTGTCAAATTCAGCAGGGCAAACAAGATTTCCCACGTTTTCAAGCACAATAAAATCAAAATCACCGCTGCCGAAATTATCAAGCCCCTGCTCCGTCATTCCTGCGTCAAGGTGGCACATTCCGCCTGTGTGCAGTTGTATAGCCCTTGCTCCGGCGTCGGTTATTGCCTTTGCGTCTACGTCGGAGTCAATATCCGCCTCCATAACGCCGATTTTGTAATCGTCCTTCAAGGCGGAAATGGTGGCTTTAAGGGTTGTGGTTTTGCCTGAGCCGGGAGAGCTCATAAGATTAAGCAAAAAGGTCTTTTCCTCTTTAAGCCTTTTGCGTATTCTGTCCGCCTCTTTGTCGTTGTTTTCAAATACGGATTTTTTTATTTCAATTACTTTAAAATCCTCCATAGCCGTCTCCTGTTATTTGTTACTTATGATATATTATAATAGTTAAATTAATTCCTATTGTCAACCCTGCGTTTTGACAGGCTTTAATAAGCCGAAAATTACGACAAACAATAATAAATGTAAAATTTTTCTTACAAAAAATATTAAAACATGTTATAATATATCCATAAAATACATTGGAGGGATAAAGGTGAACAGCACAAATATCAGCATAGGCGACTACGTGATTTATTCCACAAGGGGTATTTGCCGTGTTGATGCTATTGAGTCAAATAAATTTGACAGAGAAACTAAGGATTATTTTGTATTCGTGCCTGTTTTTGACAGTAAATCCAAATATTATATTCCTGTTGATTTTGACAGCGAAAGGGTGCATATAAAGCCTGCGCTGACAAAAATTAAGGCAGATGAATTATTGGATTATTCCGAAAAAACACAGCCGGCACAATGGATTGTAAATCCAAACGAAAGAAAGCAGACCTATGATAAAATTTACAAGTCCGGCAGCAGAGAAGACATTATTAAGATTATTAAAGCCATCAAGCAGCACGAGAAAGAGCAGAAGGAAATAGGCAAACAACTTTATGCCACGGACGAAAGACTCCTGAGAAATTGTGTTAATCTTATAACCGGCGAGCTTGCCTATATTTTCGGTAAAACACCTGACGAAATCAGAGAACAAATGGGATATTAAAGCCATAACCTGACCCACAGCAGTCAGGTTATTATTTTGTCAAAAAATAGATACTTGTATTTTATATTTCATAATGTTATATTATAATTTAGATAAAAAATTTGTATCGGGTGATTTAATGTTCGGTAGCCGAAAAGAGAAGAAAAACGGATTGAATATTATTATCGTGGGATGCGGCAGAGTAGGCGCAACCCTTGTTGAGCAGTTAAGCGGCGAGGGGCACGATATTACCATAATTGACAAAGACCCTGCAAAGATACAGGAGTTAACAAATCTGTATGACGTTATGGGTTATGTGGGCAACGGCGCCTCCTTTACCGTGCAGATAGAGGCGGGAATAAAGGATGCAAACCTTATTATTGCCGTTACCGACTCGGACGAGCTTAATCTGCTTTGCTGTACGGTAGCAAGGCGAGTGGGCGACTGCGCCGCAATCGCAAGGGTAAGAAACCCCGATTACAGTATTGAAATCGGCTATCTTAGGGAAAAATTAGGTCTTGCAATGATTATAAATCCCGAGCTTGAGGCAGCCCGTGAAATGGCGAGAATACTCTATCTGCCCACCGCTCTTGAGGTAAACTCCTTTGCCCACGGTCAGGCGGAGCTTATTAAGTTCAGAATACCCTCGGGCAATGTGCTTGATAATCTTTATATTTCCGATTTAGGCAGGCACACCCCATCGGACGTGCTTATCTGCGCCGTTGAAAGAGCGGGAAAAATAACCATACCCTCCGGTGATTTTCAGCTAAAGCAGGGCGACGTTGTATCCTTTGTTGCCCACAGAAAAGTAGTGCGTACATTCTTTAAGGATATCGGATTTAAAACAAATCACGTTAAAAGCACTATGATTATCGGCGGCGGTAATGCGGCATATTATCTTGCAAAACAGCTTCTTCACATGGGCATTGACGTTAAAATTATTGAAAAGGATTTTAAACGCTGTGAGGAGCTTTCCAATTTGCTTCCCAAGGCTACGATAATTAACGGCGACGGTGCCGATGAAAGCGTGCTGATGGAGGAGGGAATAGAGGATGTTGAATCCTTCGTTCCCCTTACCGGAATAGACGAGGAAAATGTACTGTTAACCCTCCACGCAAATCAGATTTCAGACGCCAAGGTTATTACAAAAATTAATAAAATCACCTTCCACGATGTTATAAACAGGCTGGATTTAGGCTCCGTTGTATATCCGAGATATATTACCTCCGAGGCAATAATCGCTTATGTCCGTGCTAAAAGTGCCTCAAGAGGCAGTAATATTGAAACCCTTTACCATATGTTTGACCATAGGGTAGAGGCTATTGAATTTCGTGTTGATACCGCATCAAAGGTTACGGATACGCCTATTATGAATCTTTCTCTTAAGGATAATCTTTTGCTTTGCTTTATCAACCGACAGGGAAAAATTATTATCCCCGGCGGTCAGGATTGTATCAAACCCGGTGATACCGTTATGATTGTTACTACCCATAAAGGCTTTAACGATATCAGCGATATTTTACGTTAGTTTATTACCGTTATAATAGGATAGGTTTATGAATACTTCTATAATCAGACGTGTATTAGGATATGTTCTTTTGCTGGAGGCGGCGTTTTTACTGCTGCCTTGCATTGTTGCGCTTATTTATAATGAAAGCCAGGGAATAATTTATCTGGCGGTTTCTGCGGCGTGCTTTGCCATAGGCGGTCTTATGGCGTTAAAAAAGCCTGCATCAAATGTTTTTTATTTAAAAGAGGGATGTGTCGCCACGGCATTAAGCTGGATTGTGCTTAGCCTTTTCGGGTGTGTGCCGTTTTATTTAACAGGGGAAATTCCACGTTTTATTGACGCTTTGTTTGAAACCGTTTCCGGCTTTACAACCACCGGTGCAAGTATTTTAAATGATGTTGAGGCACTGTCCCACTGCTCGCTTTTCTGGCGAAGCTTTACTCACTGGATAGGCGGTATGGGCGTGCTTGTATTTTTGCTGGCGGTTGTTCCTCTCAGCGGCGGCTCAAATATAAATCTGCTTAGGGCGGAGAGTCCGGGACCCTCCGTAGGCAAGCTTGTGCCTAAAATCCGCTATACTGCAAGGCTTCTCTATGTTATTTACTTTGGATTAACAGTGATTGAGCTTATATTTCTTCTTGCGGGAAAAATGCCCTTATTTGACGCTCTTACAACTGCCTTCGGCACCGCAGGTACAGGCGGCTTCGGTATAAAGAATGACAGTCTTGCCGGTTATTCAACCTATATTCAGTGGGTTGTTACCGTGTTTATGATTTTGTTC
>JBJEPO010000098.1:0-11974 GCA_051881275.1 Eubacterium sp.
GGGAGGACTTGCCCTTTTCCTTTTCGGAATGAACTATATGGGTACAGCTCTTGAAAAAATGAGCGGTGGAAAATTGGAATCCGTCCTTGAAAAAATGACCAACAACAGAATTAAAGGCGTTTTGCTGGGAGCAGGGGTTACTGCGGTAATACAGTCCTCCTCGGCAGTAACGGTTATGGCGGTGGGCTTTGTTAACTCGGGCATAATGACTCTGCATCAGGCAATAGGCATAATTATGGGTGCAAACGTGGGCACTACGGTAACAGGCTGGCTTCTTTCACTGACGGGAATTGAAAGCACAAATCTGTTTTTGACACTGCTCAAGCCCTCATCCTTTACACCTGTTTTAACATTGATAGGCGTAATCCTGTATGTATTTTGTAAAAACGAAAAGAAAAAGGACGCAGGCTCAATTCTAATAGGCTTTTCCGTGCTTATGTACGGAATGGAGGCAATGAGCGGAGCGGTGGCACCGCTTAAGGACGTGCCTGAATTTACAAATCTGCTAACAATGTTTTCAAATCCCATTCTCGGTGTGCTTGCAGGTGCATTGCTGACGGCGGTAATTCAGTCATCATCGGCGTCGGTGGGTATTCTTCAGGCACTGGCGGCAACAGGTTCAATTACCGTATCTTCGGCATTTCCCATAATTCTCGGTCAGAACATCGGCACCTGCGTAACGGCTATAATATCCTCGGTAGGAACAAGCAAAAACGCAAAAAGAACGGCGGTTGTTCACCTTGCATTCAACACAATAGGTGTAGTTTTAGCGATGATACTTTTCTACGGATTAAACGCTTTAATAGGACTGCCCTTTATAAAAGAAACGGTAAATGCGGCGGATATAGCGATAATCCACACCGTATTCAACATATTTGCAACAGTTGTACTGTTCCCCTTCGGAAAGCAGCTTGAAAAGCTTGCCTGCATTGTTGTACGTGACAGGCACGAGCAGGAGCAATCCTCTCTTATTGATGAAAGATTTTTGATTTCTCCATCGTATGCACTTGACAAAGTTAAAGAAAAGTGCGATAAAATGGGTGAGCTTGCCGAAGAAAATATATCACTTTGTATGGAATTTATAAAGGTATATTCTAAAAGCAAGGATGAAAAAATCAAGCAAAACGAGAAAGAGCTTGACAAGTGTGAGGACGAGCTTGAAACCTATCTTGTAAAAATCAGCTCTATGAATTTAAACATTGAGGATTCCGTCAAGCTGTCAAAGCTCAATCACGCCATAGGCAATTTTGAGAGAATAGGCGACTACGGAGTAAACATACTGAAAATCAAGAGAAAAATGCACAAGGACAATATACATTTTTCAAAGGAGGCAAACCGTGAGCTTGAAATAATGAGCCGTGCAGTAAGCGAAATCGTTGAAAATTCCGTAAAAGCCTTTGTTGAGGACGATATTGACCTTGCGATGAAAATTGAACCGCTGGAGCAGGTTATTGACAATCTGAAGGCGGAGCTTAGGGCAAGGCATGCAAAAAGGCTTAAAGAGGACGAATGCTCAATAGAAAACGGACTTCTGTTTTTTGACGTGATAAATTCCTTTGAGCGAATTGCCGACCATTGCTCCAATTTGGCGGTATGTATAATTGAGCTGTCACGCAGAAGCTACCAGACGCACTCATATCTTAAGGAAGTAAAAAGCCATTCAAATCCGTCCTTTATGGACACATTTGAAGAATATCTTATTAAATATAAAGTAGGTTAAAATTATGGGCAAAAACAATTTAATTTATATAGTTGAGGACGATGTAAGCATAAGGGAGCTTGAATCCTACGCTCTTAAAAATTCCGATTTTGAGGTAAAAGGCTTTGACAAGTCAAAGCAGTTTTTTGAGGCACTGAAAAAGCGTCAGCCTGCCCTTGTAATTCTTGACATAATGCTGCCGGAGGACGACGGTCTCAAAATACTGACTCAAATCAGGGAAACACCCCAGTACAGCACTCTGCCTGTTATAATGGTAACGGCAAAAACAGGAGAAATTGACGCTGTAAAGGGTCTTGATATGGGTGCCGACGACTATATGACAAAGCCCTTCGGTGTAATGGAATTGATAAGCAGGGTAAAGGCGGTATTAAGACGTGTAAATACTACTCCGTCGGAAATTCTTGAATACGAAAGCATAAGAATTGACGAGGGCAGGCACGATGTTACCGTTGACTCAAACCACATAGAGCTTACCTATAAAGAATATGAAATACTGAAAATACTTATACGCAACAAAGAAATTGTACTCACCCGCGATCGCTTAATGGAGACTATATGGGGTTACGATTTTGAACAGGGCAACAGAACCGTTGACGTACATATTCAGTCTTTGAGAAAAAAGCTTGGCAGTGCAGGCGAATGTATAAAAACAATCCGAAATGTCGGATATAAAATCGGGGACTGAGGTGATGCTTTATGGTAAACAAAACTTTTACAAAAATACTTAGCCTTGGAATTTGCATAGTGCTTGTAACGAGCTTATCAATCGTAGGGGTTTACTACTCATATTATGAAAAGCAGGCACAGTCAAATTTAAAATCCGTTGCACAGATTGTAGCGGCACAGCTTAATGAAAATCCTAATTACGAGGCGATAGAGGACGGCATTGACAATGACGCAAGGCTTACGGTTATAGCATCGGACGGCACAGTGCTGGCAGACAGCATTGAGGAGGCCGCCGATATGGAAAATCACAGCGACCGTCCGGAATTTAAGGAAGCATTAAAAAGCGGTGAGGCGTCAACCATAAGAAAATCAGCCACCCTTGACGCTAACACGTATTATTTTGCAAAAAAGCTTAACAACGGCGACATACTGCGTGTGGCGGTAACAAGCCAAAGCATTTATATGATATTTTACAATTCGCTGATAATAATTGCCGCCATAATGCTTGCAGTGATGATTATTTCTCTTGCGCTAAGCTATGCAATTACAAAAAGCATTGTAAAGCCCATAACCGATTTGGGTCAGCATTTTGACGAAATAGACAATTATGAAACATACAGCGAGCTTCAGCCATTTGTTGACAGCATAAAGGAGCAAAAGAAAAAGCAAAAGCTGCTGGACAAACAAAAAAAGCAGTTTACCGCCAATGTGTCCCACGAATTAAAAACTCCGCTGACATCAATTGCAGGATATGCGGAGCTGATAGAAAACGGAATGGCAAAGCCGGAGGACATAAAGCCATTTGCTCACACAATCAGGAAACAGGCTCTGCGCCTTGTCACTCTTTCGGAGGATATAATTCAGTTATCTCAGCTTGACGAGGCAGAGGGAGAAATCGTTTTTGAGGAGGTTGACCTTACAGGCGTAGCAGAATCCTGCGTATCCGCTCTTGAGATGAATGCAAAGGCGAAGAATGTGACAATCACCTGCAAGGGTAAGCCCTGCTACATTAAAGCAAACCCCAGTCTTATAGAGGAGCTGATTTACAATCTCTGTGACAACGCAATACGCTACAACAAGGACGGCGGAAGCGTTGAGGTCAACGTCAGCGACCTTTCAAACAGCGCAGTGCTCAGCGTATCCGACACAGGAATAGGTATTGAGAAAAAATACCAAAGCCGTATATTTGAAAGGTTTTTCAGAGTAGATAAATCGAGGAGCAAGGAAACAGGCGGTACAGGCTTGGGACTTGCCATTGTAAAGCATATTACGGAGGTTCATGGCGCACAGCTTGACATTCAGTCAACACCGGACGTAGGCACAACAATACAAATTACATTTAACAAAAGCGCATAAAATAACCGGCTCGGATTTCTCCGAGCCGGCTTTGCTTTAATTATGTGTTTTAAAATAGTTTATCATTTCACGGGTAAGGGACAGTCCGTCGTCGTCAAAATCTATTTCATCGGCGGTAAACCACTTGCCTGCTTTAAGCTCGTTATTGTCAAGGGTGATACGGTTATCACCGTCAACGGTGCAGAAAAATCCGTAAAGCATTGTGGAGGTAAATCCCCAGGGCTGACTTTTATAATACTTCAAATCCTTAACCTTAAGACCTGTTTCCTCCATAACCTCACGGTGAACCGTCTCCTCAATAGTTTCGCCTATTTCATTAAAGCCTGCCACCAGCGCCCAATGGGCGTTAGGTCTGTTGTATTTCGTCATACAAAGACGGTTGCCGTCGGTGATTGCAACAATAACGGCAGGACAGATTTTAGGATAAACGATATTTGAACAGTTATCGCAAACAAGTGCACGCTGTGTATCGCTGTGGCGCAGAGGATGGGAGCATCTACCGCAGTAGATATTATCCCTATACCAATTATACAGGTGAAATGCAGTAATTCCCGCAAAGGCTTTATCCTTGGGCAAAGCACCTCGCAGAATTTTATAATCGTAATATCCGTAATCGCCGAAGGGCTCGCTGTTTGAAAGAAAATATTTTTTACTGCCCACCTTAAAGAGATATATAAATTCGCCCTTAATCTCTTTTACGCAGGGAAAGGATATACTGCCGTTTTCGGTTTTAATTAAAATGTCCTTATCCTTAAAGCATATAACACTGTCGTTATCCGACGGACGATAAGGCTTGTAGCTATTGTCAAATTTACTGTTAAAGTCCTGTATCATATATATTTTTCTATAAACTGTGAAAGTTTATTCTCATACCCTTCCTTGTCAATCATAATACTTTGTGCGTGCTCGGCACCGTCGGCAATGAACAAATCCTTAGGCGCAGTGCACAAATCATAAAGCTCATATCCCATTTTTGTAGGCACAAAATCATCCTTGGAGCCGTGAACAAAAAGCATAGGCACCTTAGAACTTTTTACGCTGTCTCTAACATCCGTAAGCTCAAGATCAAAGCCTGCAAAGGCTCTGTTAATAGCGTTGAAAATACGCAGAATACCGCCGGTGTGCTTAATTCCTGCGCTTTTAATAACGCTGTCAAATTCATCAAGTGCACCGGTATAGGCACAGTCGGAAACGATGAATTTAACCTGCTCGGGCACAGTTGACGCCATTTGGCACACCGTTGCGCCGCCCATGGAAACGCCGTGGAGTATTATCTCAATATCATCGCCGAAGCGGTTTACAAGATAGTCTATCCATTCCTCTGTATCCTGGGATTCAAAATAATCAAATCCCACATAATTACCCTCTGACTCCCCTGCCGCAGTATGGTCAAAGGACAAAAAATTAAATCCCTTTTCGTAATAAAAGCGTTGAAAATTAATAGGGTCGCCGTCGTGGCTTGAACGGTAGCCGTGAGCAAACACAACAAAAACCTTGCTTGGCTTTGGTGCTTTAAGCAAATAGCCCTTTACAGTATAATTATGTGTAGTTTTTAAATCAATATTTTCAATGCTTTGAGAATGAACCCACCGGGCGTTTTTCTTTGTATGCTCCCCAAATTCATCAAAGGTTACATCGGATTTTCCGGTAGCAATGCGTTTGATTATTCCGTCGGGAATTTTCTCACTGCCCATAACATTCAGATAGCCGTGCACCGCTGCCGCGCAAGCCGCCACGGCTCCTGCCGCCGCAGATAATGCCAATATTTTTTTATTCATAAAATCACCCTTATTAAAAAATACCGCACCGAATACCGTACATAATACGGCGTCAGTGCGGTTTTTATCGTTATTATTTCTTTGTTGTTTCCTCAGCGTGAGTATGGTCCGTAACTGCTTCGGTGGTAGGAACAGCCTTAACCTTCATTTCGCTGTACTTGCCGGATTCAACATCCTTTGAAAGAATTTTCTTACCGTCATAGCTGATATAATAGTCGCCCTTATTCTCAAAGGTATAAGTGATTTCACCGGTCTCTTTATCCTTATGCTCGGTTTTAACCGCCGCTATAACATTAACGTAATATGCTTTGTCAATTTCAACACCGTTGCTGGCTACCATAAATGAACATTCCTCACGCTCTTCCTCAGTAAGACCCAGCTCTTTATCAGAATAGCTTTCAATAAGATTTATGGCGTCGCTTTCGGTAATCTTTGCATCGTCAGTTGTAATGGCAGTTGTTGTCTCTCTCGTAACGACAGTAGTTTCATCAGCGTCCTTACCGCCCTTTGAGCAGGCGGCGAAAGCAGTACACACTGTTACAACACAAAGTAAAACTGCAATAAGCTTTTTCATATTATTTTAACTCCGTTTCGTACTAATATAGGAATATAATGTTTATTATGCGTACATTATAGATTATAAAAATCGCATTGTCAATGAGATTAACGAATATTTAGAAATATTGTAACATTTACTTAATAATACAGTTCTATCAGTTTTTTCAAATTATTTTCACCGAAAACTGCCACGGAATTATCGTAAAGCAGAACTGCGGTAATACCGTTTGAGTCACAAAGCGTACCGGTAAAGGTGCCGTCATAAATTTTGCCGAAGCCACAGGAAGGACTGCGCTCTTTAAGCACGGCGGCAGGACAGTTGTTTTCCCGGGCAATATACAGAGTCTGCTCTGCGCCCTCCTCAAACGCCTCGGTTAAATCCTCGCCGTCCTTTGAAATAACTCTGCCCTCTTTGATTTCGCAGGGAGTTCTGGGAGTGGGCAAGCCGCCGAAGCATTCGGGGCAAACCGGTATCAAATCAAATTTATTCGCTAAATCAATAACGTGCTGATTTTTATTATTCGTGCCGTTATATTTGCAGTTTTCGCCTAAAAGGCAGGCACTGACAATAATTTTTGTTTTCATTTCTTATCCTCCGTAGGTGTAGGAGCTGACGTCGGAATAGTAGATATAGTCCTTAACGCCGTTGGTATATTTCATATAAAATCTTGCACTTACGGTGCCCTCCATTGACTTTGAGCCGTAGAGTATTGCTTTTTTATCGCTGTTTCCCTCTATCACTGCACTTTTAACAACGAAATTTTCGGAATTGGCAGTGCCTACTTTATCAAGATAAAGCATATCGTCGCTCATATTTTTTCCGTAAATAAATCCGCACTCGGTTACGGTAAATTCCTTAGGAACGGAAATAAAGGCAATAAAGTTTCGTCTGTACTCCTCCTCGGTGTCCGCCTCGTTTGTAAAGGAAGCGGCACGGGGCAAAAGCTGATTGTCATACTTTTCGCTGATTGTAAATTCCTGAGGATTTTCAATTTTGCCGAGATTTATAAGATTAGCGTCGTCATAGCCGTTAACCCTTGCCAGACGGTAATCCTTAACATTAACATATCCGTTACAATCAAAGTCACCGTACTGAATACCGATGTCGGAACGGGTGTTGCTTTTATCCACTATGGCTGTTGCCGTTGCAGCAGTAACCGAATGGGCTTTAAATTCAACGCTGTGCTGTCCGCAGGTAATATTTTCGCAGATAAAACCGCCCTTTTTATTTACCGTGGACGATAAAACGCCGTCAACATAAACCTGCACGTCCTCAAGGATATCTCCTTTAAGATTACATAATGTTCCGCTGAGATAATGTCCCGTATCACCGGTATGAGTAATATATTCCTCATACATATATTCGCCGCAGTCCTTACAGTTATAAATAACCGTACCGTCCTGACACAAAGGGCATATATCGTTGCCGATAACATATCCCCTTGTATGACCGCATCCCAGGGAAGTAAAGGATACAGAATACCTTTCGCAGTAATCCTTTGATGTTGAATCATCATAACCGCTCATCACGGGGAATGTATAAATTTTAAAATTATCCTGAATTTTATAGCTGAACAGGGCGTATTCGCCGAATACGGTATTTTTACTGTAATTTACCACTTCGGCAAGTCCGGAGCAGGACATAAATGCGAAATCGCCTATACGTGAGCATTTATTCAGCGTTAGAGATTTTATTGCAATACAGTTTCTAAAGGCATAGTCGCCGATATATCTGACATTTTCATCAAGAGAAAATGATGTAATACTCTTTCTGCTGAGATACCAGGGAGTATAGCTGTAAAGCAGTGACTCATTTTCGTTATATCCGTAGTCATCCATATAGCCTGTACCGTATGTAAGGTTCAAGGTCTTGATATTTGAACAGTTATACCAGGTTGTATCGTCGGCGGCGGCAGACAATGACAGAGGCATTGTAAGATTTGCAAGCTTGGACGCATTATAAAACGAGTAGTTGGATACGGAGGAAATATTATCGCCTATTACAACGGTTTTTAAGGTCGGAAGATAAACATTCCAGGGTATATCCTCCAAGCTGCTGTAATAATACATATCACCGCTTCCGGCAAAGGTAAGAGTGTATGTGGCAGAATCATATTTCCAGGTCATATTATCTCCGCATATTCCGCTGTCAAGGGTAAGAAACTCTACGGAATATTCGTTGGCATAATCGGCGGCAGTAGTATCGGAAAAGCCGTAAATAATTGTGCCCGTTTTATGCGCCGAAGTATCAAAATAATAACCCAAACAGTATTTGCCGAAGGTTATATTATTGCTGTCGGCTCTGAATTCCTTTAACGTAGGACAAAGAATGAACGCATAATCGTATATGGAAATATCGGAATGAATACTGAACTCGGCCTTATCGAACTCGGGGCACGCCATAACAATATTGCCGTTTAAATCATAAATAATATCCTCTGCCACCGTGAAGTTGGAATTTGGTACAACCTTGGAAATTCTGGGAGCATTGACAAACGCCCAGGCACTGACATTTTCAACCGAATCCGGCATAGTATAAACCGATGAGGTCAAGCCGCCGGCGTAGCTTACAAGGGTTTTGCCGTCGGCAGTATAAAGGCTTGAAGAAATAACACTGTAATTATTACCCTCGCATTTAAAATAAGTAAGGTTTGAGCATCCTGCAAAGGCGAACGGATTTACACCTCCTACAGAAGCACCTATAACAACATATTTTATTTCGTTGGCATAGCTGCTCCAGGGTGCTGAATTTCTAATATAATCATACATATCACCTGTGCCTGTAATGACAAGCTTGCCCGAATCGTAAAATGAATAAGTTAAGCTATCGCCGCACTGACCGCTGTCGGTAAGCTTAGGCTCAATATATGCGCCGATATATGAATCGTTACACACACTGCAGGTATATACGGTATAGCCCTCCTCGGTGTCGGTAGGCTCAACTATATCCGCTATATAGTTATGATTGCAGCCTAAGGATACAAAATTAATACTGTTTGATGAGCAATACCGCTCCGCCTCGGTGTTATTATAGCCGTAAACCGTTAACGGACTGATATTTTCAAAGGCATAAACGCCGATATGCTCTACCTCCTTTGAGAAGGTAAAGGAGGTTATCTGACTGCATCCGTAAAAGGCATAGTCGCCTATATCGTTGTAGGTATCAGCCATATTAAACTGCGCCTTTTCCATTGAATAGAAGGCATAATTACCTATTCTGCCCACGGAGGAATCTACATTAACCTGTTTGATTTTGCCTGCAAAAAGTGCCCAGGGCTGAGTATCGGCGGTATAATCCTCTGCCTTATAAATATTAAGCTCACCCTGCGGAATTGAGTATGAATAGCTATCCGTTGAATATGTAATGTTACTTATATCCGGACGGCCGTTGCCATAATAAGTATCATAGCCGGCAGTGCCGTAATCTACGGAAAAGTCGCACAAAACCTGATACACATCATCCTTGGACATATTCACATCAACGCTTTTGATGTCTGCGCACAGAGCCGTTATATACGGAGCGGAAAATGAAGTACCGCTGTTGGTACCGTATCCGCCACCGTCGGCGGTGGGTACAGAGGACCTGATTTTTGAACCGGGAGCGCAGAAATCTATACAATCGCCGTAATTTGAATACGTTGCTATAACACCTGCCGTGCTGAGAGCGGAAACGGTAATGGCACCGGGAGTTGTTGTGGGATACCTGTTTGTAACCTCTTCTCCGTCATTACCTGCACTGCAGCAAACACAAACGCCTTTTTTAACAGCGTTTGTAACGGCGGTTTTAAAGGAATTACCTGCATATTCGCATCCTAAGCTCATATTTACCACGTCGGCACCCTTTGATACGGCGTCATTAAGAGCGCCAATCATAGCAGACGCAGTTGTGGTGGTGCTTCCGAATGGTATAACCTTATAAGGAAGAATTTTTACAGAATCCGGCGTATTGTCGGCAATAATTCCGCTGACAAAGGTAGCGTGACCGTAGGCGTCGCCCTGCATATCCTTATCATATCCTGCATCGGCGCATCCGTCGGAGGACAGGTCGGTTCCCGATGAAGCAAATCTGTCCTTCAGCAGCTCGTGTTCAAGCATAACGCCGGTATCAATTACCGCAACGATAACCTCATCATAATCCATTTTATAATTTGAAATATATGACGGCGTACCCATCTTGTTACTTGCATCCGGGAAAACCTGTCCCTTTTCGGTGGAATCAAGATATGCAACACCGTCCGGCTCTGCATTAAGTGAATCGTCTATCATACGCTGATACGCTTCTTCAGCCTGATTGGCAGTATTGTACTGAAGAACTGCAAAGCCGTTTTCTTCATCAACTGCTACGGCACAGGCGGAATAATCGTTTCCGTTATAGTTGTTCACCATTATACGTCTTAAGCCGAAGGGCTGACTTTTTTCCTCATCAGTGAGAGAAACGTCGTATTCGGCATAAATAGACGCAAGGTCGGTTATAAACCTATCATCGTTTTTTGAATTTTGATATTTTTCTGTAACGCATAAAACGCCGGGAACTACTGCACAGAACACAGCCAGCGTACATAACACGATACAAAGTATCTTCTTTTTCACCGTTAACCCCCCCATAAATAGACAAACGGCACTCTTTTTGTGTATATTTAACAAAAATATTACAATATAACAGTATAATTATATCATATTTGATTGACTTATGCTACCTAAATATGTTATTTTTATATAAGAAAATTCTTTGAAATGAGGAATGATATATGTCAGGTACAAAATATGTTACCAAAAAAGAGGTTATGGCATACTGTATAGGTGCCTTTGGTCAGGGTATGGTTTATGCCATAATGAGCTCGTACATATCGGACTTTTATCTAAATGTACTTAAAGTAACACCGATATTTGTACTGCTTTTAATGCTTTTAGCACGAATTTGGGACGCAATCAACGACCCGATTATGGGATTTATCGTTGACCACGCAAATCCTAAAAAAGGTAAAATGAAGGCATATCTTTTATACACGCCCATACCTGTGGCGGTACTGACAATGCTTTTGTTTTACGCACCTAATTTAGCGGATTCTCAAAAAATGATATATGCCGCCATAACCTACGTTGCATGGGGTATGATTTACACCGCATCGGACGTACCGTTTTGGAGCTTGCCCAATGTTTTAACCCCGGACGCAGACGAGCGAGGAGATATTATATCAAAGGCGAGAACCACCAACGGCATAGGCTCCGCAATACCGATGGCAATGTTTATGATACTGGGCTTTGTACTGCCTAAATTCAACCTGTCCGGCACAGAGCTTGAACAGACGAAGTATTCTGTAATGGCGTTGATTTGCTCAATAATCGGCAATCTGCTTTTTGTAAGAGTATATTTCAAAACAAAAGAGAGAGTTAATATTCCTATTCCGCCGAAAAGAGATAAAAAACAACCCTCGTCACTTAAGCTTATATTCACCTGCAAGCCCCTTATGCTTACCGCTCTTATGGGTATTTTATCGGCGGCAAGATATATGTTCCAGGCAGGTGCGGTTCACGTTGCAAGATATACATTTTATATCGGCAAGGACCTGACGGGACTCAGTGCGGCGGAAAAAGAGGCGGCACTTCAAAGCAACATTTCAACCGTATCAACTATTATGGCGGTTGCCAGCGCAGTGGGAATGTTCGGCGCAATGATTGCCGTAACTCCCCTTATCAAAAAATTCTCGTATAAGCAAATAATCATTGTATCTTCTCTGCTGGGAAGTGCGTCGTCCTTTGCAATGTGGTTTATCGGCTACGACAATTTCTGGGCGTGCGTACCGTTCCTTTTGATTTCCACAATTCCCTGCGGTACAATCAACGTATGCGCCTTTGCAATGGTGGGCGACTGCCTTGATTATATGGAGCTTAAAAC
>JBJEPO010000099.1:0-11837 GCA_051881275.1 Eubacterium sp.
CTGTTTCATAACAATTCATATTATAACTTGTATGATGTCTAATGTCAATAGTAAATTTTAATTATTTTTTCAGTGCCTCTAAAGCGTGAATTATGTGCAGGCGCATTGCCGTTCTTGCCCCGTCGGGATTGCGCTTTTTCAAAAAGTCCATTATCAGCCTGTCGTCGTTTAAATTATCCTCGCTGATGTCCTGGTCCTTTGTTAAAACCATAACGCCCTTTTTGATTGCGTTAAATATGATGGGCATAAACTGCTTAACAAAGGAATTGTGGGTGGCGGTGGCTATGCTTTCGTGAAATTTCTGCTCCTCGTAGGTTCTGTCCTCACCGCTTAAAATCTTTTTTTCAATTTCTTCGCCGTAAAAGCATATAGTCTGAATTTCCTCGTCGGTTGCCCGAATTGCCGCTAAATAGGCACATTCCGGCTCAAACATAAGCCTTGTTTCAAACAGATCGTCAAGACCTGATGCAATATCGCTTAAATCACCGGAGTCAATGATTGTGTTGGAAGTGACAAAGGTGCCCTTGCCTCGTTTTATTTCAAGAATACCGTTTGTGGTAAGAATTTTTATAGCCTCTCTCAAGGTGGAACGGCTGACGCCCAGCTCTCCTGCCAAATCATTTTCGTTAGGGAGCTTGTCGCCTACCGAAAAACGGTTTTCTTCCTCTATCATTTTCATAATCTGCTGTGCAGTGCTGTCTGCAAGCATTGCTGATTTACCCATAGGCTCACCTCTTTTTACACATAATATCACATATTGTACCAAAAAGTCAATACGTTGTCGGACATCTTACAACAAAAAACATAAAAAATATGATTTTATTTTGGTAAAAATCATCAATTATTGCGTATTTGCTTGTAAAATATGTTATAATGTTTTATTATATATATAGAATTATATAGGAAACAGGTGTTATAATTATGAACAAGGCTGAAAGGCTGCGTTACTATATTGAATCTTTATGTATATACGATTTGAAAAATGACAGGGTAATTTCCGCTTTGTCAAAGCTGCTGGGCAGTACCCGTAATGAGAGCGTAATTCAAAATCAAAGTGATTTTTTCAATACACTGTCGGCGTACGATTCCCTTAAGCATTACATATCGTCCCTTATTTTGACAGATGATAATGTGTTTACAAAATCAGCCGCCTCCTCAAAGGCCGGCGAATTGCCTAAATCCGTTATTGACGGCGTAAAAAGTGATTTGAGAAAGCTGGAGGCGTTGTCATCAATCACGGCGAAGGATGTTTTTAACTGCGCTGAGGATGAAGATATTAAGGAAATCCTTTCAACAATGCCCGGCTGGGAAACGGGAAATGCGCTTATGCCTCTTACTCACGACTGGGACGAGCAAATTGACAGCTTGATTAAATTCCATAAAACCAACGGCTACGGAGTTTTTGCAAAATATGCGGCGTTTACCTGGAGAGACGAGGCACTTTTGCCAATCTCCTGCGTTGACCCGATAAGGCTTACCGACCTTAAAAAATACGAAATTCAGCGAAAAACAGTTGTTGATAATACACGGGCGTTTCTTGACGGACTGCCGGCTAATAATGTTTTGCTTTACGGCGACAGGGGAACAGGTAAAAGCTCCACAGTCCACGCACTGCTGAATGAATACAAAAACAGCGGACTGAGAATGATAGAAATATCAAAGGGCGACATCGGCGATTTAACCCTTATAAGAGAAAAAATTTCCGACAGTCCTATGAAATTTATTATATTTATTGATGATTTGAGCTTTGATACCCACGACGATTCCTTTGGCGAGCTGAAGGCGGCACTGGAGGGCTCTCTTTCAGGCAGGCAGGACAATACGCTGATTTATGCAACCTCCAACAGACGTCATCTGATTAAGGAGAATTTTTCCGACAGGGAAAATGATGTTAACCGTTCCGACACGCTTCAGGAGGAGTTAAGCTTATCCGACAGGTTCGGACTGTCAATTACCTTTATAAATCCCGACAAAAAGGAATATGAGGACATTGTTGCAAAAATTGCGGCAGACAGAAATATTAATGCAGATACCGAAGCTCTTTGTGAAAAGGCGGAGCAGTGGGCACGCAGGCGAGGCGGACGCTCACCCCGATGTGCAAAGCAGTTTATTGATTATGTTGAAAGCTGTGTCGCTCACGGCAAAGAGTGGTAACGGAATAATATAACAGAAAAGGAGAAATTTTATGAAAAAGCCATTGCGCATCTTAGCATTTATTATGGCGTTTATGATGACATTTTGTACTGTTCAGCTTTCCGCTGCTGCAGATGACGGATATGTTAACGTAAATGTTACAAAAAGTGAAATTGACAGCAAGGGCACTTCTGCAATTCAAAATGCACTTAATACGGCGAGAGATTATGCAACAGAGTCAGCACCTTACAAAATTACTGTTGAATCCGGAAGCTATAACCTTACAAACGCATTATATATTTACAGTAATACCTATCTTCTTCTTGACGGTGTTACTCTTGTGCGCTCATCGGATTTGAAGAACAATATATTAAGAACAGGCTCCGTTCCCGAGGATACAAAGCTGTGCGGCGACGGATATACGGCTTATGAGAATATTACCGTTGACGGCGGAGAAAACGGTGCGGTTTTTGACGCCGATAATACCGAAACTAATACTGTTGTAAAAATGGGACACGCAAGCAATATACTGCTTAAAAATATTACCGTTCAAAATATTAAAAACGGACACTTGGCTGAATTTGCCGGAATTGACGGCTTAACTGTTCAGGGTTGTAATTTTTATAATCAAATACTTGAGCAGGAGGTTTATAAAAGCAAAGCAATGTATGAGGCGGTCCAGCTTGATATACTTGACGAGTCCGAGCATTTCAGCGGCTTCAGGTCAGAGGATTTGCCTTTGAAAAACGTTACCTTCAGTAATTGTAATTTTTCAAACTCACCCCGTGGCATAGGCAGTCATACTTCTATTCTCAATCAGCCCTTTGACAATATTGTTATTACAGGCTGTACCTTTACGGATATGGGTAGTGCGGCAATTCAAGCGCTTAACTGGGTAAACAGCGAAATATCAAGCAATGTTATTAAAAATTCTCCCAGAGGAATAGCAGTCAGCAATGTTTTGCCTAACGGTAGCTGTACCATGAAAGCCAGCCAGCTTGCCGCTCAGGGTGATACTGTTAATCATACCAATAACGACAGCTTTACCGAGCAGACTCAAAAGCAGAATATTGTAATTAAAAACAACAATATTGAAAGCGGCTTTGTAAGTGATGAATATAACCCCGACTATGTAAAATCAGGTATTTCCGTTTCAGGCTATACGGTTACAACCGGTTTGATTCCCGGTGGAAATTATTATGTAAACGGCGTAACAATCAGCTCCAATACAATTAAAACAACAAGATACGGAATTAAAATTGACGACGCAAAAAATATCACCTGCTCGTCAAATAAAATAACATACACCGAAAAAGGCGAATCTGACGGCCACGGCATTTATTTCGGCGCTAAAAGCAGTGCCTGCAGTGCTTCCTCAAACACCATAAGCAATGCAAAAATTCACGGTATATTTGTAAGTAATTCCGCCGCAGGAAATATTACATCAAACACCGTAACCAATGCCGGCGACAGCGGAATTTATATTTACAACAGTTCTTCTGCCGGCAGTGTAGGCTCCAACAAAATTACAAACGGCGCTTACGGCGTAAGACTTTCCACATCATCAAAGGCGTCGTCGGTTAACAGTAATACAATTACCAATGCAAGCAAAACCGCAGTTTATCTTTATAATAAATGTCAAACAGGTTCTGTAAGCAGTAATACCATTAAAAACGGCGGCTACGCAATAAAGCTCAGCACAAATTCCACGGCAACCAAAATTTCAGCCAATAATATCAGCGGTACAACCGGAATTATTTATGTAGCCTCCGACTGCTCTGCAACGGTAAGCTCAAATGTTGCATTAACCAAGCCGTCGCAGACAGTATCAAATACCTCAAGCGGTGTTTTGGTTAAATGGAAAAAAATCAGCGGTGCCTCGGGATATTACATTTTAAGGAAAACAGAGGGTTCCTCCACCTATTCAAAAATTGCCACAGTTAAGGGTGCTTCAACCGTTCAATACACCGATAAAAAGGCATCAAACGGCAAAAAGTATTATTATGCAGTTCAGGCGTACGGCACAGGCATTATCAGTTCATATTCCTCAAAAGCCATCGTGCGAGTATCCACTCCTAAAATTTCTTCTGCAACAAATAAATCCGGTAAGAAAATTTATGTTAAGTGGAACAAGATTTCCTATGCGGACGGATACGAGGTAAAATATGTCTGCGGCTCAAAATCAAAGGTGTATAATGTTCCTAAGGGCTCAACGGTATCAAAAACCATAACAGGTCTGACAAAGGGAAAAACATATAAAATATATGTCAGAAGCTATAATACCGTATCAAAAACAAAGTCCTACTCCTCCTGGAGCAGTGCGAAATCCGTTAAAGTTAAAAAGTGACCGCTTTTTTAACACATTTACAAAATTCATTTTATAATTTGTTCAAAATTTTCACTTTTTGTTTACCGAAAAATAAAATTATGAACAAAATAATATGGTAATATATGTCTAACGAACAAAAGAAAGGAAAAAACAATGGCTAATAAAATTTTAGTAGTTGACGACGACTTAAATATCTGTGAATTGCTCAAGCTGTATCTTGAAAACGACGGCTATACGGTATTCACAGCCAACGACGGTCAGGAGGCTGTTACGGCTTTCCAAAACAAAACTCCCGACCTTGTGCTTCTTGATATAATGCTTCCTAAAATGGACGGCTGGCAGGTTTGTAGAGAAATCAGAAAAATCTCCTCTGCTCCCATTATTATGCTAACCGCCAAAGGCGAAACCTTTGACAAGGTGCTTGGTCTTGAGCTGGGCGCAGACGATTATGTGGTAAAGCCCTTTGACGCCAAGGAGGTTATGGCGAGGGTTAAAGCCGTTCTCAGAAGAACAAAGGGCGAGGCAGACGTTAACGAAAACGAAAAAAAGGTTGTAGTTTACGATAATCTTGAAATCAATATTACAAATTACGAGATGAAGGTTAAGGGCGTTGCCGTTGACACACCGCCCAAAGAGCTCGAGCTTATTTATCATTTCGCCTCAAATCCAAACAGAGTTTATACCCGTGACCAGCTTCTTGACGAGGTTTGGGGATTTGACTATTACGGCGACTCAAGAACCGTTGACGTTCACGTTAAAAGACTGCGTGAAAAGCTTGAGGGCGTGTCTGACAAATGGGCGCTGAAAACAGTGTGGGGCGTAGGATATAAATTTGAGACAAAGGAATAATAAATAATGACTGTACCTAAAATAAAGCATAAAAGGTATAAATCAAATATTTTTGTTACCTATTTTGTTTTGTTTGCGGCAATATTTCTTATTACCTTTATGATATTGGGCGTGTCTCTTGTAATTCTTGTAAACGCCTATTCCCTTAATGAAAAAACCGATTTGCTTAAAGAGAATACTCAGTCAATAGCAAATATGGTGTCCCAGACTCTTATCGTAAATGATATGAACAGCTATGACACCATAGAAAAGGAGCAGATAAAGGATTCGCTTAATGTTGTGTCCAACTGTATTGACGCCGATGTTTTTGTGTGCGATACAGGCGGTAACGTTATTATCTGCCGTGACGAAGGCGAGGTTACGTCTTTTTTAGGCAGGTCAAGCGTTTGTTCAGAGCACCAGAAATATAAGATTGCCGACAAACTGATACAAAGAGTATATGAGGGCACAGCTATAAGCAAAACCGTTGTTAATTCAAAGGACCATTATGTAGTGGGTACGCCCGTTAGAGCGTATAACGGACAGATTATCGGCTCGGTTTTCGCTGTGGCGGAGGCAGGCACCTCCGGGCTTGTGTCAGCGGTAATAAAAATATTCTTTCTTGTTGCGCTTGCCTGTTTAGCCATGGGATTTTTGTTTATATGGATTTTAACAAAGCGAATGGTTACACCTCTCCAGCAGATGAGTATGGCGGCAAAGCGTTTTGCAATAGGCGACTTTTCATACAGAATTAATGTGCAGGGCGACGATGAATTGGCAGACCTTGCCCACGCCTTTAACAATATGGCGGACTCCCTTGATAAGCTGGAAAATTCAAGACGTTCCTTCGTTGCCAATGTATCCCACGAGCTTAAAACGCCTATGACATCTATTGCAGGCTTCATTGACGGCATACTTGACGGAACAATCCCGTCATCTAAGCAGGATTATTATTTAAAAATTGTAAGCGACGAAGTTAGACGACTTTCTCGCCTTGTTGTTGCTATGCTTAATATGAGCAAGATTGAGTCCGGCGATTTTGAAATGAAGCCGAAAAAATACAACATATCCGACCAGATAATTCATATTCTTCTCACCTTTGAGCAGAAGATTGAAAAGAAAAACATTGAAGTCAGGGGACTTGATAATATCGGACCCCATTACATCACAGCCGATACGGATATGATTTATCAGGTTATATATAACCTGTTTGATAATGCCGTAAAATTCACCAACGACGGCGGTTATATTGAGGTTAATGTTGCCGATTACGCCGATGCTGTTCAGGTGTCAATCAAAAACAGCGGTGAGGGCATTAATTCTCAGGAGCTGTCAAGGATTTTTGAACGTTTCTATAAGGTGGACAAATCAAGAAGTCTTGATTCAAAGGGTGCCGGTTTGGGACTCTATATAGTAAAAATGATGGTTGAAATGCACGGCGGAAGAATTTATGCCCGTTCCGACAGTAAATCCGAGGCGGAATTTGTATTCACTCTTCCTAAGGGGTATAAGCCAATCTATAAAAAGGAGCAGTAATAAACTATGGATGATTTTTTTGACAGAAACGAAGAAAAGGAAAAAGCCAAGGAGGTCAATGCCTCTCCTGCCGATGATTCTGTGAATGCGGCTTCACAAAACGGTAATGCAGGCAGCGGCTCGGAGTATCATTATTCCTATGTGAATAATAACAGAAATCAGTATTATACTCCGCCGACAAATAATTCTCAGTCGCCTAATTATACAAATTATTATACTCCCCCTGCTTCAAATCAGCAGTATTCACAGCCTAATGAGCACAACGGCGCAAGACAGACGGTGTTTAACGGACAGCCTGTTGAAAATAATGAAAAGCCGGCAAAGAAGAAAAATAAAGCCCTTGCCGTAATAATTACAATTATAATTGTTTGCGTTGCCGTGGCGGTTGCAGGCTTGGTTGTATCAGCAACGAATAAGGCTTCAAATTCAGACGGCTCTAACAGTATATCTCAGTCGGATGATAAGTCATCAGAGGATGATGTAACTGTTGCAGACAGTAATTCCGCCGCAATGACCGATAAAGACGGCAATCTTACCGCCGCAGGCGTTGCAAAAAAAGCAATGGATTCCTGCGTAGGTATTACCGTAACATACGAGCAGTCCTCTTATGATTATTTTTACAGCTACGGCTATGGCTCCGATAACGGTTCCTCTAATCAAAGTCAGGGCGAAGGTTCCGGCGTAATTATGAAAGAGTCAAACGGCACCACATATATTATGACCTGCGCCCATGTTATTGAGGACGGCAGTGCATTTACCGTTACTCTCAATAACGGCAAGGAGTATGACGCTCAGCTTGTGGGCACGGACGCACAGACGGATATCGGTGTGCTTTCAATCAAAGCAACAGGACTTTCCGTTGCAGAATTCGGCAACAGCGACGATATTCAGATAGGCGAGGAATGTGTCGCTATCGGATGCCCCGGCGGTCTTGAATTTCAAAACAGTGTTACAAGCGGTATTGTTTCCGCTCTTGCACGTCCCATATCCTCCTCAATCGGCTACGATAACGAGTGTATCCAGGTGGACGCCGCAATTAACCCCGGCAACTCCGGCGGCGCACTGTTTAATATGCAGGGTCAGGTAATAGGCATTAACTCATCAAAAATTGCCGCCACCGATTATGAGGGAATGGGATTTGCAGTTCCAAGTAATACTGCGGTTTCTACTGCAAATGCGCTTATCAAGGACGGCTATGTATCCGGTAGGGCAAAGTTAGGTGTTGAGTACAATTCACTTAGTAATTTCAACAATGCCTCCTCAATCCTTGCCGCTCTTGAGCAGAAGGGCTTTAAGGACGCACAGGGCACTATGGTAATTTACAGTATTGATGACGAATCCGACCTTAAAAACAAGGATGTTCAGCAGTACGATATGATAGTTGCCGTTAACGGAAAAACAATGACCTCAACGGATGTTATGACATCTGTATTGTCTGACAGTAAGCCCGGTGATACGGTTACTCTTACCATTGCAAGAATTAAGGATAACTCCATTAAAACCTTTGAGGTTAAGTGTAAGCTTATTGAAAGCAAGGAATAAATAAACAGTAAAAAATCACCGAAGGATTTTGATTTCCTTCGGTGATTTCATTTTATCTGTTAAAATGCTGTACTGCGTAGTCAAGCTTTAAATCCTTGTGATATTCCAGCTCAACGCCGTCCATTTCCAGCTTGTCCAAATCAATTTTTATTTCGGCAAAGCTATATTTGCCCTCGGGTTTAATATTGATTTCATCATTGTCAATTTCATACTTAAACGTGCTTTCAAAATACTGCGGGTCCTCGCCGGTTATGTTTTCGTCAGTAAACACCGCCGCCTTAACCTTGTTGCCGTCCAAGAAAGAAAAGGCGTAGCAAACAGTATTTTTATCGTCAAAGTAATAGTAATATCCGTCCTTGATGTCGTACTTTCCGTTAACGGCGGTCAGCTTTGTGGTTGACGTACTGCTCTGAGCGGAGGCTTGAGATTGCTCAGGCACCGTTGTCAGCGTGGTTGAAAGTGTGTTGTCCTGCACCGTGTCGGACTCGGCAGGAATTTGGGTTGTTTCGTTTTTACTGTTATTACCGCCTGTGCCCACTGCAACAATTACGATTATTGCAATTACAACAACGGCAATTATTAATCCTGTAATTATTTTTTTATTCATAAGAACACCTCTTTTATATTTTGCTTTGTTATCCACATTTTATCACAATAAAATATAATTGACAACAAGGTGATAAAATATTAATATTAAATTATGAAAATTTTAATTATTGCCGATGTGCATAACAGACCCGGCGGCAGTGCAAAAACACTGCTCAAAATTGAAAATATAATAAAAAAAGCAAATGCCGATTTAATCGTATTTTTGGGCGATATTGTTCACGGTCCCGATTTTACGAAAAATGACAAATATGAAAGGTATTTGAGACAGGTGCTTGACCTTACCGGCTCAGTACCCTTTGCAACGGTTTTCGGCAATCACGACGACGAGTGCCATATAACCAAGGACGAAATACTATCCGTAATGTACAGCTATCCCAACTGCCTTACAAAAGGGCGCAATTATGTTGTTAAAATGAAAGGCGAGCAGCTGCTTTTTATGGACAGCGGTTCCTATTATCAGGGTGAGGGAAGCTATTATGATACGGTGGATTTGTCCGATACTCTCAACGCCGTTAAAGCAGTTAAGGACGGAGAAAAAGCAATACTTTTTCAGCATATCATTATGCCGGATATTATTGATATGTGCGAGGAAAGCAGTATTTATAAGCCCGGGTGCGTTTGGGGTAAAAACGGCTGGATTAGGTTTAAAAAGGGAGTAAAGCATACGGGAATTATGCTTGAACGGCCCTGTCCTCCCGACATTAATACCTCTCAGCTTTCCTGTCTTTCACCGTATATAAAGGCGGCTGTTTTCGGGCACGACCATTTAAACGATTTTGAACTGTATATGCAGGGTGTTAAGCTTATACAGTGCCCCGGAAGCGGCAGTAATTCTTATGATTGGCACCGTCCTTCAAGCGTAAAAATACTTGATACAAAAACTCTAAAAACACGGCAAATATTTATTTAACAGATAAAGTAAGCACCGCAGAATTTTCTGCGGTGCTGATATTTTGCCTTATTTTGTTACAACCTTAAGCGTATCGCTCCAGGAGGAGTACAGCTTTGTGCCGTTTACATTTCTGTATGCCCTTACCTTAACATAATATGTTTTCTTGGCTTGGGCGGTGGTAACGGTTTTTGTCAGTGATGACGGTGATGTTACATATACGGATTTATTATTTGATGAAAAATCCTTAGTTGTGCTCCACCTTATTTGATAGCCGTTGCAGGATACCTTTGAATAAGTAACCTTTATCTTCTTTGACGACGGGGAAGAGGCGGCTTTGATTTTCGGCGCTTCAGGCTTTGTTGCAGTTTTAAGAATACTGCTGAATTCACCAATTAGCGTTACGCCCTCTGCTGCGTCCTTTATTGCTCTTACCTTAAATCCGTAAGGAGTGTTTGGCTTTAGCGACGTTACCTTCAGCGATGTACTGTTGGCGGAGGTCAGCTCCTTGTAAAGCACATACTGCTTTTTTGTCGCACTGTATTTGTAAACCTGATAACGTGTTGCGCCTGCCTGCCGTTTCCATGACAGAGTAACGCTTGTTGTTGATGAGGAGGTGGCTTTCAGCTCGGTGACCTTCGCAGGCTTTGTGGCGTGCTTAATGGCAGAGCTGTATGCGCCGTAATAATTGACTCCGTTTACGGTTTTATACGCTCTTACTCTGAAGGAATAGTTTGACGCAGATGATAAATCCTTTACTGTAAAGGTTGTACCTGTTGTATAGCCGGCAATCTGCCAGCCGTTGCTTCTGTAAACCTGAATTCTGTATCCCGTTGCCTGAGGGGTTTTATCCCATTTAAGCGAAACCGAGTCGGTTCCTCTTGATGTCATTTCCATTCCGGCGGATTTAACGGGAACAATATTGAAATTAACTGTTTTTGTGTGTCCTGCATAATCGCCTTTTCCTTTAATCGTTAAAGACGCTTTGCCTATTTCAATATTGTTTTTGTATGTAACTGTGTAATCCGTATTCTTAACAAGCTTTTTTCCGTCGCTTGTTACTGCAGGCGACGGCTCAATGGCAGAGCCTGTATATGCCTTTGCGGCAATATCCTCCACCTCAAGCTTATCCTGCTTGAAGGTGTACATAAAGTTGCAGTCAACATCGCCGGACACACCGGAAACCTTGCCTGTTGAAGAAAACTGCCATATATTGTAGTCACCGCTGTAAGTGGTGTTAGTGGTGTAGTGAGCAAGCCATATTCCGTATTCCTGCTCAATTTTTGTATGGTCAAGCTGGTTGGTAAAAAAGCTTTTGTTGGCGTAAACCATAGCGTCATAGCCGGCTTTTTCAACGGTTGCGCAAAATTCCATTGCTATTGCGGTCATTTTCGTTTTGTTAAGCTTTCCGCTTGACCAGGCGGAATCAAGTCTGCCGGTGGAAACATCGGCAAATTCATAGTCAAACACAACGGGAAGCTGAATATCGTACGACTTGATTTTACCCAGCACGTAATTGGCTTCGTCTCTTGCTTCGGCTGTGGTTATCGCCTGAGAGTAAAAATATACTCCCACCGGCAAGCCTGCCGACTGTGCGTCTTTTATGTAGGTTGTAAAATTTTTGTCGGCGTTAAGACTGCCCGAGCTTCCGTATCCACGGTAGCCTACCCTGAGTATTACAAAATCAACGCCGGCATTTTTCACCTTTTTGAAGTCAACCGTATCGTTGTGGTAAGATATGTCAACTCCCTGAGTGATTTCGGCTGAGTCAAATTTTGTCTGATGGGTGTAGGTTTTTGTGTTGAATATGCATCCTGTTTTCTGGCTTGCATAAGCCGTTATCGGAAACTGTGTCATCATCAAAACCGTAAGTAAAATTGTCGCTATTTTTTTAAAAAATTTCATAAAATATTATCCTTAGGGTAACGGTAATAATCCGAACCACGGTTTATCGTGGCAGATTTACCCTTA
>JBJEPO010000100.1:0-2111 GCA_051881275.1 Eubacterium sp.
GCCAACCTTTGCAAAAGCAGTTTTCATACCCACTCTTACATTTGGAGCACCGCATACAACGTCTGTAAGCGCACCGTCGCCTGCATCTACCTTGAGAAGATGAAGCTTCTTTGAATCCGGATGAGGCTCCACCGATTTGATTTCGGCAACAACAACGCCTGACAAATCGGAGCCTTTAAAGAATATTTCGTTTTCAACCTCGGCAGTTGAGAGTGAAAACTGATTTATAAGCTTAACTAAATCAAGACCTGACAAATCAACAAAATCCTGAATCCAATTCATTGATAAAAACATTTAATTCACTCTCCTTTCTTACTGGTCGTCGGTAAACTGCGACATTGCTTTAAGACTGCCGCCGTTTAAGTCACGTATATCTTTTATGCCGTATTTCATCATAACAAGTCTTGTAAGACCTAATCCGAATGCAAAGCCTGTGTATTCATCCGGGTCAATGCCGCCCATACGCAAAACCTCGGGATGAATCATACCGCAGGGGCAAAGCTCAAGCCAGCCGCTGTGCTTACAGGAAGGGCATCCCTCGCCGCCGCAGATAAGACAGCTTATATCAAGCTCAAAGCCCGGCTCAACGAACGGGAAAAAGCCCGGGCGAAGTCTTACCTTAATATCCTTTTGAAACACCTCGGACAGCATTGTTTTCATAAAGTAAATAAGGTTTGAGATAGAAATATCCTTATCCACCATCATGCCCTCCATCTGGAAGAAGGTGTTTTCGTGGCAGGCGTCGGTGGCTTCGTTTCTAAAGCATCTGCCGGGGAATATTGCTTTAATGGGAACGCCGTCGTTAACAAGAGCGTCCTTGTATTTTCTCAAAATCGCATTCTGCGCCGCAGAGGTCTGAGATTTAAGAAGCTGACCGTTTTCAAGATAGTAGGTATCCTGCATATCACGTGCCGGATGGTCTTTAGGCACATTAACAGCCTCAAAGCACTCGTAATCGGTTACAACCTCGGCGTAATCCTCAACGGTAAAGCCCATTGACTTAAATATATTTTCACATTCACGCTGAACAAGAGTGATTGGGTGATATGAGCCTCTTGTAAGATTTGCCGGCATTGACAAATCAAATTCCGGCATCATATTAATTTCAGCCTGTATTTCCTTGTCCTTAAGCTCCTGCGTTTTTTCGGCAATTCTGTCTGCAACCGTGCCTTTAAGACGGTTAACCTCCTGACCGAAAGCCTTTTTCTGTTCGTTTGAAAGCTCTCTCATACCTTTAAGCAAATCGGTAACGCTTCCCTTTTTGCCAAGATATGCTACTCTGATTTCCTCAAGCTCGGAAAGAGTTTTGATTTTTTCCAGCTCCGACTCAAATTTTTCCTTCAGAGTGACTATTTTCTCGTCCATAATTCCCTCCGTTTTATAAAAAATAACCGCCTCAAATATGAGGCGGAAAAAATCCGTGGTACCACTCAAATTGCACTGCATACACAATGCCGCTCTACGCTTTAACGCAGCGTTACGCCCTGCTTATGACTTCACAGGGGGCTTCCAAGCTGAAATTCAGTAATACTCGCCGTTGCGCTTGCACCCACCGCGCACTCTCTTAATCGGCTTATAACACCTACTTACACTTGTTCACAGCCTTTACATATCATAGAAATTATAAACAAATCGGAGCCGTAAGTCAAGTTTTTTGCTTATTTTACATTAAATTTATTATAAAAGTATTGTAATTTACCAAAAATATGTTTATAATTATATGGAATAGCAATCACTGCAAAGCATTGCAAAACCTATATGGAGGTGACTTTACTATGACTGATAAGACTATGACCTTTAAAATCGGCAACGAAAATGAGGACGTGATGAAAGAAACTCTGACGGAGGTTTATGACGCTCTTCGTGAAAAAGGATATAATCCTATCAACCAAATAGTGGGATATATTCTGTCTGAAGATCCCACCTACATCACCACTTATAAAAATGCACGAAGCCTTATTCGCAGAATTGACCGTGACGAGCTTTTGGCAGAGATGGTAAAGTCTTACTTAGGATAATTGTAATAACCGCAACCACTGTTTATCGTGGCGATTATTAATGTTACCCTAAACTAACACGAATAAAGGAGGATTATTGTGGCAGAGAAAAAG
>JBJEPO010000101.1:0-11756 GCA_051881275.1 Eubacterium sp.
CTTGTACTGCCTGTTCTACTGGCTTATATTTATGGTTGTTCAAAAATCCGACGGCTCTGTGTGGACCCTGTTTTATTTTTACATTCCCTGCGCCGTTTATACCATGGTGCTTACCCCGCTGTTTTATCTCATACTTAAACCGCTGGGCAGAAGGCTTAATAAAAGCAACGATTTTGAGGATTGATTAATTTAATTTTTTATTTTCACAGAAAGGAGGATTGCCGTGAAAAGCAGATATAAAAGCTTCCGTGCTGTTGTTGCAATAGTGCTGATAGTGGCGGTGCTGTGCGGATTTGCATACGAGCTGTACGATATTCAAATTACAAATCACGAATATTACGCCGCGCAGAATAACACCGTTAAAACCTATACCGTTAAAATTGAAGCCGCCCGAGGCGAAATTGTTGACCGTAACGGCAACCCTCTTGTTACTAACCGACAGGGCAACAGCATTATTCTTGACGCCGCATATTTTCCCTCGTCAAAGGAAAATGACGAGCGTAACGAAATAATAGTTAATCTTATCAATCTATTCAACAAAAACGGCGAGGAGTATGCCCGTAATCTTCCTCTTAAGCTTGATAAATCCGGCAATGCCGTTTTTATTACCGAAAAGGATGACGAGGATTACGAAAAGGAGATAAAAAATCTAAAAAGCAAGGATATGCTTAATTTACAGGACTATGCCACGGCGCAGAACTGCTTTGACGCAATGGTGGAGAAATACGGTCTTGAGAGATATGACAAAAAGACTGCCCTTGAAATAGGCAATATCCGTTATGAGCTGACAAGGCTCCTGTTTTCCGTTGATAATCCGGTTACCATTGCCGACGATGTCAGCGACGAAACCGTAGCCGAAATTAAAGAGAACAACAGTAAATATCTGGGTGCTGATGTAAGGGTTGTTGCTTACAGGGAATATGCCGATTCCACCCTTGCACCCCATATTATCGGCACAGTCAGAAAAATTAACGCCGAGGAATACGCCGAGCTTAAGGACCAAGGCTATAAAATCACGGACGAAATAGGTGAGTCGGGTATTGAGGCGGCAATGGAGGAGTATCTACGAGGCGAGCCGGGCGAAAAAACCGTTACCATTGACGGCGACGGCAATGTTACCGAGGAGATTACAAAGGAGCCTATTCAGGGCGACACCATCGTTCTTACCATTGATAAGGATTTGCAGAAGGTGGCGCAGGACCGCCTTGAAGAAACCTGTAAAAGCGTTGATTATTACAATTCAACCGGTGCCGTTGTGGTTGAAAACTGCAATAACGGCGAAATTCTTGCAGCGGCAAGCTATCCGACGTATGATTTAAACGATTATTACGAAAAATATAACGAGCTTGCAAGCAATCCTAAAAAGCCTCTTTACAACAGATTCGCCATGGGTGCTTATGCCCCCGGCTCCACCTTTAAGCCCATGATGGCGTCTGCTGCATTGCAGGAGGGTGTTGTTGACCAATATACATCCTTCAACTGCTCCAGCGCATTCCACGTAGGAACAATGAAATTTAAGTGCACAGGCGCTCACGGCGGCGAAACCGTAAGAACCGCATTGCGTGATTCCTGCAATATTTATTTTTATAACTGTGCCCAAAGGCTGGGTATTGAAAAAATGAATCTGTACGGCTCAATGTTTGGCTTAGGGCAGAAAACGGGGGTTGAAATACCGGAGTCAACAGGTATTCTTGCAGGCCCCGAATACAGAAGTAAATTTGATATGTACTGGCGTCCCGGTGATACGGTACAGGCGGCTATAGGTCAGTCGGACAATCTGTTTACTCCCCTCCAGCTTTGTAATTACAGTGCAACTATTGCCAACGGCGGTACACGTTATCAGATGCATTTTGTAAAGTCTCGCATTTCAAATGCCACCGGTACCGTAACTCAAACCGGCGCCAATGCGGTTGAAACCGTGTCTGTGTCACAGGCAAATCTTCAGATTGTCCGTGAGGGTATGCGTATGGTTGCCACAGGAGGAGGTCCCCAGGCAATATTTAACCAAATTGATACAAAGGTTGCCTGTAAAACAGGTACGTCGCAGGTTGTTGTTAACGGCGTAAAGCATAACAACGGTTTTCTTATTACCTTTGCGCCTTATGAAAACCCGGAGATAAGCATTGCCTCCGCTATTGAGCTTGCCGGCTCCGGTACATCAACGGCAAAAATCACGTCGTCAATCATTGATTATTACTATTCTCACAACACAAATGAGAAAAAAGCACAGAAAGAGGGCACTTTGCTGAATTGATTTTTTGCCTATATTTTAAAATATTTTCTTGTATAATTTTGTATTTTATGGTATTATCTACAAGTGAAAGTTTTTTTAATGGCATTTTGAATAATTATTACGGAGGAAAGGTATGAATATTGCTCTTATAGCTCACGACGCAAAAAAAGAATTGTTAGTTCAGTTTTGTATAGCATACTGCGGTATTATCAGCCGTCACGATGTCTGTGCTACGGGAACAACAGGTAAGTTAGTCCAGGAAGCAACGGGACTTAAAATTAACTGTTTTCTCAGCGGCTCACAGGGCGGAGGACAGCAGATTGCCAGCCGTATCGCCTGTAACGAAATTGACCTTTTAATCTTTTTCCGCGACCCTCTTACAGCAAAGCCCCACGAGCCTAACGACAGCGATTTGCTTCGTTTGTGCGATGTTCATAATATTCCCTTTGCTACCAATATAGCGACAGCGGAAGCATTAATCAGAGGCGTTGAAAGAGGCGACTTTGAGTGGCGCGAGATTGTTAATCCGCGTTATAATTCAAAATAAAATTCGGGTGACGGTTTCTTGCTGTCACCCATTTATGTGTATATAGACAGGAGATCTTTTATGGCGTTAATCACTAAAGCAATTAAAGGCACAAAGGACGTTTTGCCCTCTGAGTCCTATAAAAATCAATACATAGAGTCCACGGCTCTTAAAAATGCGGAAAAATTCGGATATAAGGAAATCAGAACGCCTGTTTTTGAACATACCGAGCTTTTTCAGCGTGGAGTAGGCGACACCACCGATGTTGTTCAAAAGGAAATGTACACCTTTGACGATAAAGGCGGACGTTCAATAACCCTTCGTCCCGAGGGTACAGCAGGCTCTGCCCGTGCTTTTCTTGAGCACGGACTTAATAACGAAACACTGCCTCAAAAGGTTTGCTATCTTACCTCTTGTTACAGATACGAAAAGCCGCAGGCAGGCAGACTCCGTGAATTTCATCAGTTCGGTGCCGAGTGCTTCGGAACTCAGTCACCTCTTGCCGATGCGGAGCTTATATCTATGGCAAAATCAATAATTGATGATTTAGGCATTAAAGATGTTCACCTTGAGCTTAATTCTATCGGCTGTCCCGAGTGCAGAGCTGAGTATCACAAGGCGCTTAAAGAATATTTTTCTGCAAGAAAGGACGAGCTTTGCCCCACCTGTCAGGACAGGCTGGACAGAAATCCTATGCGTATTCTTGACTGCAAAAGTCCTATCTGCTCCGAGATTGCGGCAGGTGCGCCGGTGGTTCTTGACTACCTTTGTGATGAGTGCAAGGAGCATTTTGCAAAGGTAAAGGGCTATCTTGACGCAATGAATATTGAATATAAAATCAACCCTCAAATCGTAAGAGGTCTTGATTATTATACAAAAACCGTGTTTGAATTTGTTTCCGACGCTATCGGCTCCCAGGGAACCGTGTGCGGCGGCGGCAGATATGACGGTTTGGTTGAGGAGCTGGGCGGAGCAAGTACACCGTCTCTGGGCTTCGGTATGGGTCTTGAGAGAATACAGATGGTTATGGAGGCGCAGGAATGTGAATTTCCTCAGCCTGCAAGGCCTGATTTGTTCATCGTCGCTTTAGGCGAAAAAGCCACGCTTAAAGCTATTGAAATTGCAAAGGATATGCGTGAGGAGGGCTTTACAGCACTTTATGACCTTAATCAGCGTTCCTTACGTGCACAGATGAAATATGCCGATAAAACAGGTGCTCAGTTCAGCGTTGTAATCGGCGACAACGAGGTTGACAACGACCTTGCCAAGCTTAAAAATATGCAGACAGGCGACGAAACCGACATTAATCTTACCACATTTGTATCAAAGTTTTACAGCGTAACATTTAATGACGCACTGGACGATTTAACAATCAACGGCGAAAGCTTTGATTTTAATTCACTGTTTTTGGGAGGAGAAAAGGAATAATGGCAGACTCCATCAAAGGACTTAAAAGAACGGCTTACTGCGCCGAATTTAATATGAGCAACGTGGGACAAAGGGTAACTGTTTTCGGATGGGTACAGCGTCAGCGTGATTTGGGCAACCTTATTTTCATTGATTTAAGGGACAGAACAGGCATAGTTCAGTTGTCCTTTAATGACCAAACCGACAGAGATGTTTTTGCAAAGGCTCAGTGTGCACGCTCCGAATATGTTGTTGCCGCCGTTGGCACTATTGCCGAAAGAGAAAGCAAAAATAAGGAAATTCCCACCGGTGATATTGAGATTCTTGTGGAGGATTTCAGAATTGTATCAAAGGCGCAGACTCCGCCCTTTGAAATTGAAAAAAGCGAGAAGGTAGGGGACGAAACCACTCTTAAATACCGTTATCTTAATTTGAGAAACGAAAAGCTCACAAAAAATATTCTTATGCGCCATAAGATTGCAAAAATCGCAAGGGATTATTTTTACGATAACGATTTTGTTGAGATTGAAACCCCGATGATGATTAAATCAACTCCCGAGGGTGCCCGTGACTATGTTGTGCCCTCACGTATTCATAAGGGCAAATTCTACGCTCTGCCACAGTCACCGCAGATTTATAAACAGCTTACAATGATTGCCGGATTTGATAGATATATTCAGCTTGCCCGTTGCTTTAGGGACGAGGATTTAAGAGCCGACAGACAGCCGGAATTTACCCAGATTGACTTGGAAATGTCCTTTGTTGACACCGAGGATATTATGGAAATGGCAGAGGGCTTTATCGCAAAGCTTATGAAGGAAACTCTTAATATTGACATTGCACTTCCCCTTAAGCGTATGACCTTTGCCGACGCTATGAATAAATACGGCTCCGACAAGCCGGATACACGCTTTGATATGCTTATTCAGGATATCAGCCATTGGGCAGACAGTACGGATTTTGCCGTGTTTAAAAATGCTGTTGCCGAGGGCGGTGCAGTAAAGGCAATCGTTGCAAAGGATGCCGCCTCCAAATATTCAAGAAAGAAAATTGATAAGCTTACCGAATACGCAAAGGGTATCGGCGCAAAGGGTCTTGCGTATATCCGCTGGGCTGACGAGGCGCCTAACTGTTCCTTCGGAAAATTCCTTAAGGACGGCGAGCTTGACGCACTTATTGAACAGCTTGGCGCACAGCAGGGCGACGTTGTATTCATCATTTCCGACAAAACAAGAAAGGCACTTACAATTATGGGTGCTCTGCGTCTTGTTATTGCCAAAGAGCTTGATATAGTTCCCGAGGGCAAGTGGGATTATCTGTGGATAACCGAAATGCCGTTTTTTGAGCAGGACGAGGAAACAGCCGAATGGGTTGCCGCCCATCATCCGTTTACAATGCCTATGGAGGAAAGCATACAGTATCTTGATACTGATAAGTCAAAGGTTAAGGCACAGGCATTTGATTTGGTGCTTAACGGAACGGAGCTTTCCTCAGGCTCAATGAGAATTACAGACTGCGATTTGCAGAATAAAATGTTTGAGCTTCTTGGTATGTCGCAGGAGGAAATTGATGCAAAATTCGGCTTCCTTGTAGATGCTTACCACTATGCCGCACCGCCTCACGGTGGTATGGGTATCGGTCTTGACAGACTTGCTATGCTTATCTGCGGCGCAGATTCTCTGCGTGACGTTGTAGCGTTCCCGAAGGTGCAGAATGCCAGCGAGCTTATGAGCGGCGCACCGTCCTACATTGACGACGTTCAGCTTGATGAGCTGGGTATTGACATTGCTAAACTAAATTAAAGGAATAGTCTAATGGAAAATCAGTATAATTTTTTCGCTATGGTCAATCGTATGAAAATGATTGACCGCTGGGCGCTTATGCGTAATAATTCCAAGGAAAATATTGCCGAGCACAGTCATTGCGTGGCTGTTATTGCCCATGCTCTCGCCGTTATCGGTAATAAAAAATTCGGCAAAAATTATGACGCTGACCGTGCGGCTGTTTTGGCTTTGTACCACGACACCACCGAGGTTATAACAGGGGATATGCCCACTCCGGTTAAGTATTATAACGACGAAATCAAAACCGTTTATAAGGATATTGAAAAAATTGCCGGAGAGCGTTTGCTCAATATGCTCCCCGAGGATTTTAAAGAAGATTACGCTCCTTTTTTTGAAAGGCAGGATTCGGATGAAGAGCTTTGGCGGCTTGTTAAGGCGGCGGATAAAATCAGCGCACTTATTAAGTGTATAGAGGAGTGCCGAATGGGCAATAAGGAGTTTGAAATTGCTCTTAAATCCCAGGAAAAGAAGATTGATGAAATAGATTTGGAGGAGGTAAAATATTTCCAATCCCACTTCCTCAAATCATATTACCTCACCCTTGACGAGCATACAAAATAACAAAAAGCGGTTATGAAGCTATTGCAATAGATTCGTAACCGCTTTAAATTATTGATTATAAAATTATTTTATAAATCATCTGCATCCTGCACCGGCTTTTCAAGCTCGTCACCGTAAAAGGTGTCATTTGTCATTCCGGTATAAGAGCCGTTTGTGTCGTACTGAACATCGTTGGGATTAATGTAGGACGTCAGGTCAATCACTTTTTTACCGTTTTTTACCTGCTTTTTGTTTTTATTTTTTTTCATAAAAATCACCTCTGTTTTATTTTTTGCAAAGGTGATTTTTTTATACTGTATATTAAATTTTTTCAACGTCTATTGCGGAAATTTTATCCATAAAATCCTTAGGCGTAATTACAGTTCCCATATCAAAAAAGTCGTCCATATTCATATTAATATTGTTTACAAAAACAGGAACACCGCTGTATTCAACATCAATGTGAAGCCTCTTGGCGTCCTCCTTGATAACCTTTTCGTCGTAATTTGTTTCGTCATACATCTTTACAGCGCGTACCTCGTTGTTGTTAATATATTGCAGTATTACGTTTCTCGCTGATTTTGAAACGGAAATATATCTTGTGTAATCCTTAGAAAGTGCCTGTCCCATTGTCATCTGCGCAACCGCCTTGCAGGCACCGCTGTTTACAAAAAATTCGTTGATGAAAATTGACTCCAGTGCGCTGGTATCGTCGGGGACAATAATAGCAAGCACGTATTTAGTCAGCTTTTTTCCGTAAATGGATTTGATAAATTCTTTAAAATAATGCTGGTCCTCTGCAATTTTTGAAGCAAACTGATGGTAAAAGGGGATGTTGGGAGTGCTCTCAAGAGAGGGCATATTAAAAGCCCTAAACTCGTCGGTGTCCTTGTCTTTAACAAGTATTCCCGTATTTGTGATAATCATTGGTATGCATTTAGCCATGGTATCATCTCAATTCTTTTATACTGTATTCCTATTTTACTATATATTTAAAATCTTTTCAATAGTATTACAATTTAGTAACCATTATAGACATTGTTCAACATTATGGTATAATAACGTAGTATGTTTGATGAAATTAAGCGAGGATAAATTTATGAGCGAACAGGAACTTGAAGATATTTTAGACGAAATAAAAAAACGTGCCAACGCCAATACACCACTGGAGCCTCCTGCTCCCTCACAAAGCAGTGTTAATTCTGTGCCCGATTTGGACTTAAGCTTCGCAGATGCAGGCACTGTGAAAAGCGATAAAACCTCCCTTTCCTTAAAGGAAGAAAAAGCTGACGGCGGAATGTTTGATTTGTCAAGCTTTGCAGATTTCTCAAGCAGCTCGGATAATGACGAGCCTGTCCGTGAGAGAAAGCCTAAGAAAAAGAAGAAAAAAGGCAAGAAGGGCGTTTTAATCGCAGTTTTAATTATAGTTTTAGCGGCAGTTGCCGCCACAGGTATATATTTCGGTATGTTCTATAACAAGGACACGCAGGAAAAGCCGACAGTAACAAAATCCGCCGCAGTTGAAGAAAAGCAGGCAGGCGACCTTAATCCTCTTACAGGTGAGTCAGGATACAACACTAACGCACTGGGCAAACGTCCTGTTGCCGTTGTTGTGGAAAACGAGTATTCTACCGAATCGGTAAGACCGCAGTGGGGACTCAGCGATGCCGATATTGTACTTGAGGGCGAAAGCGAATATTCAACAAGACTTCTTCTGTTCTGGGCAGATTATACCGATATGCCGGAGCAAATCGGTCCCACACGTTCCGCAAGACCTCCGTTTATCAGATTCAGCCAGCTGTTTGACAGTGTGTTTATTCACGCCGGACTTTCCCATTCAAAGGGGAATTATGAAGGCGCAGATACTGTTTTTGAGAACGAGAACGTAGACCATATAAATGGACTTCAGTATGAATCCGACAGCAGTGAAGCTCAGTTTTTCGGCAGAGATTACAGCAGAACAAGCACCATTGAGCATACGGCGTTTTTAAACGGTACAAATGTGCCCGAGCTTCTTGAAAAAACAAATATAAATACTGATTTGGACAGCAGTAAATTTACTTCTTTGAATTTCAACGTTGAGCCTAAAGCATTAAGCGGCAACTCGGCAGAGTCCTGTACTTTTAAGTGGTCTGACGGCAGTGAGGGCGGAAGATGTCCTAAAACAGGTAATTATACATACGATGAGAGTCTGCAAAAGTATGTTACAACCGATTTTGACTCGGATTACGGCACCTCCGATGTTCAGTTTGAAAATCTTATTTTCCTACTGGATGAAACTGAGTATGTAGTTAAGGAAGACTATAAAGGCTCCGGAAACAGCGAAACCTATTGTAACTATGCTCTCTCCGGCGGCGAGGGCAAGGTGTTCTCACAGGGAACCTATGTTGATATTACCTGGGGTGTGGAAAACGGCAAGCTTTGGATGAAAACTGCCGACGGCAAAGACCTTTATCTTAATCCGGGCAAAAGCTATATCGGCTACGGTTCTTCAAACCACGGCGGTTCGGTTACTGTTAATTCTCAAACCGATACAACTCAAACAACCGAATAAATCAAGCGAGACGGCAACCCCGGTTGCCGCCTCTTTTTTATTGGCTTAATTTTGATTATCTCATAGACTCTTCGTAAGCCTTGATCATCTTTTTACTATGACTGCCTGTACGACTCATAATATTGTCAAGCACCTTTTCTATGGTCGTTCCTGCCTTTAGGTGTATTTCAAAGCGTGTTTTATCTTCCTCCGGATACACCGTTATGTCCTTGATGTATCGGTCAACAAACGCCCTGTCAATGTCCTCTCCGTCTATATGAGCCTCGGCTGCTTTTAGGATTGCTTTGATGCTTGCAAGTTCCGATTTGATTTCCTTTTCGGTTTTACTTTGTGCAGTTAGGGTATCAAGCTGTTGTTGTAGCTTTTCAATCTCCTTGTTGCAGTCGGCAGTCATTTTAACGAAATCATTATTTGTTATATTTCCGTTTGAATTATGCTCAAGCAGTTTTGCCTTCATTTTTTCCTGAGTGATAATGCTTTGATTTATTCTGCTTATCTCCTCTTGGTTTTCATTCGAGTCAAGCAATTCCGATACAAGCCTAAGCACACAGGCTGACAGCTCCTCTATGTTTTGTTGCCCTGATTTGAATATATCCTCAATGATAGGCTTTATCTCGTCCTCATATATCGCTCGTGACGGGCAAGATTGAGTACCGTTGTTTATCTTACCGGAGCATACCCATTTTGATTTTTTCTCTCCGTTTTTTAATATTGAGTCCTTTCGGTAATACGGTTTGCCGCAGTGAGCACATATCAGCTTTCCTGTCAGTAGGTTTTGATGTACTGTTTTGTGTTGTGCGGTTATTACATCTTGACTTCGCATATACAGGACCTCATTTGCTTTGTCCCATATTTCTTCGCTGACTATTGCCGGAACAGTTTCGCCGGTTTCATCCTTATACATTACCCATTCGTCCTCGGGAAGAAATTTTTGCTTCTTTGTGAACAGGTCTGTTATTTTAACCTTGTTACCAACATAGTAGCCCTTGTATTTCGGATTGCGAATGATGTTGCTCATAGTTGAGTGAGATAGCATTTTGCCCTTGCTGTTTCGTATGCCCTTGTTATAGAAATGCTTTTCTAACTGCTTCATACTGAAGCGACCGGTGCCATACATTTCAAACAATTCTCTAATGAACTTTGCCTCTTCCTCATCTATTGTCAGCTTGCCGTTAGCCTTTCGGTAGCCATACATATTGTCTGTGCCAAGCACAGTACCTTTTTTGATTGCCTGCTGATGACCGAAACGAACACGGGAGGATATTTTCCTTGATTCGTCCTGTGCCAATGAAGACATAATTGTAAGTCGCAATTCACTATCCTCATCAAGTGTATTGATATTATCGTTTTGAAAGTACACCGCCACTCCGTTTGACAATAATTCACGAGTATATTTGATGCTGTCAAGAGTATTACGGGCAAATCTTGAAACCTCCTTTGTAATGATAAGGTCGAACAGCCCCGCCTTACCGTCCTCAATCATTTCATTAAATTGCTCACGCTTTGCAATTGATGTACCGGATAAACCTTCGTCGATATATCCCTCAACATATTCCCAGTTAGGATTTTTATTAATCATCTCGGTGTAATAACTAACCTGATTGTCAAGTGAATTTAACTGAACATTGAAGTCGGTGCTTACACGAGCATAGAAGGTAACTCTCAATTTTAAATTTTGAAAGCTGATATTTTCTCTTTTGATTTTTTCTCTTGTAGAATATATATCCATATTTTGTCTCCTTTCGAAATGAACAATACCACAACGGATTTTGATTATCCAGATATTTATTCATTTTATTTTACTATGGCAGCAGTCCACTTTTCATTAGGGAACTGCTGCCAATTATTATTTTTGTGAAAACCTACGGTTGACCTCTTGTGTTATTTTAACCATAAGCTTTCTGTGGGTTCTTTCGTCAATGGCATTCTCCTTCAGCAAAGCATTTGCAAAATGCTCCATCCAAAGCTCTGTGCTGATTCTGTCGTTACAGTTTTGAGTATTGATTTTATCTCCGCCTTTAGCAGTATTTTCAATACTATTATTGCCATTGCTTCCATAATTTATTTTTCTTGCTGCCACTTCGCAACATTCCTAACCGTAAATTATGGTACTGTCAACCCGGTAAAATCATCACTCCTTTCTTAAGCCTCAGCCAACGCTGAAGCCTTTACTGAAATATTTTTTGTTGTCATAATTAAATTTCCTTTCTGCCCAGTCGGTATCTCAACCAACCGGGACTTTTTATTATCCTTTTTGTATTCTTACTGCACTGTCGAAATTGATTCTGCCGAGAGTTGATTTAACCTCCTGAACACACTCTCCTCTTAACTTGCTCAGCGTTCTTTCGTCAATTTCGTTTGTCGCTGCAGTTATATGCATCATCATATCAATCTCAACTGCCAACTTGAAAAGCATTCTGCTGATGTGATGTTCGCTATCTCGCACAGCCGCTCTTATTGAAGATTCCAAGTTGGGAATGAGGATGTTGCTGATAGTTTCCGAATCCTTTGAGACTATCAGATGTTCTAATGCTGTTTCAATCAGGTCGCTTCTGTTTTTTGCATTGAAGCGTTCTATGTTTGAATCGCACATTCGAAGATGCTTATCATCCATATAAATTCCTATTCTGTTTTTACTCATTTTTATCTCCT
>JBJEPO010000102.1:0-11661 GCA_051881275.1 Eubacterium sp.
TGTTCTATCGTTCGTCTTTATTTTGGCTTTACCCCAACATTTGACATAGAGCCTTATTTCACAAGCTTGCTCATATCGTACATTCCGTTAGGCTTACCGCTTACAAATACGGCGGCATTAACTGCGCCTACGGCAAAAACCTCTTTGCTTCTTGCCGAATGAGAAAGAGTTATGTTTTCATCTCTGCCTGCAAAGAGAATTTGATGCTCGCCGACGATGGTTCCGCCTCTGATTGCGTGAATACCGATTTCGTTCTTGCTTCTCTTTTCACGCTTTGAATGACGGTCATATTCATATCTCTTTGGATTTTCAAATTCTTCATTGATAGCGTCTGCAAGCATCAGCGCAGTTCCTGACGGTGCGTCAATCTTCTGATTGTGATGCTGTTCAATGATTTCTATATCAAAATCATCACCGAGAACGCTTACTGCCTTTTTTGCAAGTGTTGCAAGAAGATTAATACCTAAACTCATATTGTAAGTGAAGAAAATAGGACATTTCTTTGATGCGTCGTTAATTTTCTTCTTCTGACATTCATCAAATCCTGTTGTAGCAATTACAAGTGCGGTTTTAGTATTAATTCCGTATTCAAGCAAAGAATCAAGCAAAGCCGGATTTGAAAAATCAATTACAACGTCAGCATTTTCCTTAACCTCGCTGAAGGCGGGATAGATAGGGAAAGAGGCAGTGTTGTCATTATATTTATCTACGCCTGCTACAATTTCGCAGTCATCACGGGCAGAAACAAGGCTTTGAATAACCTTGCCCATATGTCCGCAGGCTCCGCTAAGTAAAATTTTAGTCATTTTAACGTCCTCTTTTATCGTGTTTATTATTTAATTATTCCGTAATCTCTCATTACCTTCTTGAGATATTCCGTGTGCTCCTCGGTCATATCGCAAAGAGGCATCTTGCAGGGACCTGCATTCCAGCCCATAAGATTGCACGCAGCCTTAACGGGAATAGGATTAACCTCAACAAACAAAGCGTTTGCAAGCTCAAGATACTTAGCCATAAGCTCTGTGCACTTTGGAGCGTCGCCGTCAAGATAAGCCTGAACTATATCATGTGTTTCCTGCGGTAAAACGTTTGAAAGCACGGAAATAACACCGCTTCCTCCGCAAGCCATAACGGCAGGAATCTGGTCGTCGTTACCGCTCCAGATATTAAGGTCGTCGCCGCAGAGTGCTCTGATTTTCATAACCTGGCTGATGTTGCCGGACGCTTCCTTAACACCGTTAATTCTCGGTAGCTTTGAAAGCTCCTTTAAGGTTTCGGGTGTAATGTTAACGCCTGTTCTTGAGGGAACATTGTAAAGAATAATAGGCTTATCTGTTGCCTCGTGATAGGCTGTGTAGTGCTTAATTAAGCCCTTTTGTGTACACTTGTTATAATAAGGTGTAACAAGGAGTAAAGCGTCTGCGCCGTACTCACACGCCTTTGTAGCAATTTCAAGACCGCATTCGGTGTTGTTTGAGCCTGCACCTGCAATTACAGGCACTCTGCCGTTTACATACTCAACACAGAATTTGATTGCGGCAAGGTGGTCAACAGTTCTGAGAGTAGAAGATTCTCCTGTTGTACCGCAGATTACGACAGCGTCTGTGCCGTTGTCAATCTGCCAGTCAATGAATTTCTTAAATTCTTCATAATTGATTGTAAAATCATCGTTCATCGGTGTGATAATTGCAACAGCCGATCCTGTAAAAATTGGTTCTTTCATAAGAATTCTCTCCTTATATCAAAATTAGTCCATATAACCTTCAGCCGCAAGCAGCTCTGCAAGAAGTACCGCACCGCCTGCTGCGCCTCTTAATGTGTTGTGAGAAAGACAAACAAATTTGTAATCATACTGTGTGTCCTCTCTGAGTCTGCCGATAGAAACAGCCATACCGTTTTCAAGCATACGCTCTGTATGAATCTGCGGTCTGTCCGGCTCCGTGAAATAATGAAGGAACTGCTTTGGCGCAGAGGGAAGCTCAAGCTCCTGTGCTCTGCCTTTAAAGTTGCTCCATATTTCAATCATTTCTTCCTTGCTCGGTTTGTTTTCAAAGTTTACAAACACTGCGCCGAGATGTCCGTTAGATACAGGCACTCTTATGCACTGTGCAGTAAAGTTTGGTTTATCGGCAGAAACGATTTTGTCTCCTTCAATTTTACCCCAAAGCTTAAGCGGCTCCTTTTCGCTCTTTTCTTCTTCACCGCCGATGTAGGGGATAACGTTATCAACCATTTCCGGCCATGTATCAAAGGTTTTGCCTGCACCGGAAATTGCCTGATATGTGCACACAAGCACGTCTTTAACGCCGAATTTTTCGTGAAGAGGGAAGAGGGCAGGAACGTAAGACTGAAGCGAGCAATTTGATTTAACTGCAATAAATCCTCGTTTAGTGCCGAGTCTCTTTCTCTGTGCAGGGATAATATTAATATGTTCTGCATTCAATTCCGGCACTACCATAGGAACATCGTCTGTAAATCTGTGAGCAGAGTTGTTTGAAACAACAGGACACTCGTGCTTAGCGTATTCCTCCTCAAGTGCTTTTATTTCATCCTTCTTCATATTTACGGCACAGAAAACAAAATCTACCATTGATGTAATTTCATCAATATCCTTCTCTGCGTCTTTAACAATCATATCCTTGTATTTTTCGGGAAGCTCAACGTCCATGCACCATTTCTTGCCGATAGCCTCTGCGTAGGGCTTTCCAGCGCTTCTTGATGATGCGGCAAGACAAACAACGTTAAACCACGGATGGTCGGCAAGAAGCGTCATAAAACGCTGACCTACCATACCTGTCGCTCCGACAATACCAACATTATACTTTTTCATAAAATAATTCTCCTTAAGAACTTGTAATATAATTAAATTTGCAATATAATAAGGTGGTTGCAAAACTTTAATATATAATATCACTTATTATATATATATGTCAATTATAATATTTGGAGAATATTTATGAAAACATCAGATTTTTTCTATGAACTTCCACAAGAACTCATTGCGCAGACGCCTGTTGAACCGAGAGATTCATCAAAGCTTTTAATTTTAAATAAAAATGACGGCTCTACCGAACACCGCATTTTCAGGGATTTAACCGATTATCTTAACCCCGGCGACTGCTTGATTTTAAATGATACAAGAGTAATACCTGCAAGAATTTACGGAGTAAAGAAAGAAACAGGCGCAGTAGTAGAATTTTTACTTCTTAAGCAAATGGAAAATAATGTATGGGAATGCTTGTGTAAGCCCGGAAAGAGAGCAAAAGCAGGAACGCAGTTTTCATTCGGCGACGGAATATTAAACTGTACGGTAACTGATGTTAAAGACGACGGCAACCGACTGATAAAATTTGATTGTACAACTAATATATATGCCGTTCTTGACAAAATAGGACAAATGCCTTTGCCGCCTTATATAACGGAAAAGCTTGAAGATAAGGAAAGATACCAAACGGTATATTCAAGAGAATTGGGTTCAGCGGCGGCTCCCACCGCAGGACTTCATTTTACCGAGGAAATGCTTGAAAAAATTAAAGCAATGGGTGTTAATATAGGATATGTTACGCTTCATGTTGGATTGGGCACGTTCAGACCAGTTAAGGTTGACGATGTAACAAAGCACAAAATGCACAGCGAGCATTACCATATTCCTAAGGAAACTGCCGATTTAATCAATAAAACCAAAGCAGAGGGCAACCGTGTAATTTCAGTAGGCACTACAAGCTGCCGAACTCTTGAATCCTCTGCCACCAAAAACGGCTGTATCCGTGAGGATGAGGATGATACTTCAATTTTCATTTATCCCGGTTACGAGTTTAAATGTATAGACGCACTGGTAACTAATTTTCACCTGCCGGAAAGTACATTGATTATGCTTGTCAGTGCTTTTGCAGGCTATGATAATGTTATGAACGCATACAAAGAAGCCGTTGAGAAAAAATACAGATTTTTCTCCTTCGGTGACGCAATGTTTATTCAGTAAAGGTATTATTTATTATGGAATTTAATTTGTTAAAAAAAGACGGCTTGGCTCGCAGAGCGGAATTTAAAACGGTTCACGGAACTGTGCAGACTCCGGCATTTATGAATGTTGCGACATCCGCCGCAATTAAAGGCGGTCTGTCAACCCGAGACCTTGAAGCAGTGGGATGCCAGGTAATGCTATGTAATACGTATCATCTTCACGTGCGCCCCTCTGATGAGGTTGTAAAGCAAATGGGCGGTCTGCATAAATTTACAAATTGGAACAGACCGATTTTGACCGATTCAGGCGGATTTCAGGTGTTTTCACTTGCAAAGCTCAATAAAATTAAAGAGGAAGGCGTTACCTTTAATTCTCACGTTGACGGAAGAAGGATTTTTATGGGTCCCGAGGAAAGTATGAGAATACAGTCAAATCTCGGCTCAACCATTGCAATGGCTTTTGACGAATGTGTTGAAAACCCTGCAAATGAAAAATACGCCCGTGAAGCCTGCGGACGCACTCTCCGTTGGCTTGAACGCTGTAAAACAGAGATGGACAGGCTTAATTCTCTTGATACAACGATTAATAAAGAGCAGCTGCTATTCGGTATAAATCAGGGCTGTGTTTACGATAATCTGCGTGTGGAGCATATGAAAGAAATTGCAAAAATGGATTTGGACGGCTACGCCATCGGCGGTCTGGCGGTAGGGGAGCCTAAAGAGGATATGTACCGAATTATTTCTGCCGTTGAGCCGTATATGCCCGAGAATAAACCCCGTTATCTTATGGGAGTGGGCACGCCGGGTAATATTCTTGAGGCTGTCAGCAGGGGAGTTGACCTTTTTGACTGCGTTATGCCCTCACGAAACGCCCGTCACGGACACCTTTTTACAAAGAAAGGTATAATTAATATAAATAATGCCAAATATGAAACTGACGGCTCGCCGGTTGATGATACCTGCGACTGTGAACTTTGCAAAAATTACTCAAAGGCATATCTCAGACATTTGTTTAAAAGTAATGAAATTCTTGCAATGCGTTTGGCGGTTATGCACAATCTGACATTTTATAATAATCTTATGAGTGAAATCCGTGAAAATATTGAAAACGGTACTTTTTATGATTATAAAAATGAATATTGTGTAAAACTTGATACCAGAATTTAAAAAATATCTTGCAATAATTATAATTATACTATATAATCTTTATGAATTATTAAGGAGGATTTATTTATGAACCCAATTTTATTGTTTAATACGGCAAGCGGTACTGCATCATCAGGCACCTCAGGCGCCAGCAGTTATTCATCAATCATCTTTTTGGTAATTTTAATCGGTATTATGTATTTTCTTATGATAAGACCGCAGAAAAAACGCCAGAAGGAAGAGCAAGAAATGAGATCTTCTCTTGAAATCGGCGACGAGATTATCACAATCGGCGGTATTGTCGGCAGAGTTGTAACTATCCGTGAGGAGGATATTGTTATTGAAACAGGCGCAGACAGAAACAAGATGAAAATTCAGAGATGGGCTGTTAATACTAATGTAACAAAGACAGAACAGCACAGAAAAGAAGTTGAAGCTGCAAGAGAAGCTGCTAAAGAAAAGAAGAATAAAAAAGGCAAGAAGAATGAGGACAAGCTTCCTGAAAAGTCAGATACTGCAAAAGAAGCAGAAAAGAAAATAGAGGATTAATGTTCTAATAAATCATTTCCCCGAATATCCTATTAATGGATATTGGGGGAATTTTTTATGTCAAAGATAAAAGCAGTCGGCTCTAACAAATTATTATATAGCTTTGTTTTAAAATCCGTAATTTCATCTGTACTGTCGGTGTTGCTTGGAATAATTCTATTTTCCGTTTTAATTTATAAGCTTGATATATCCCTTGACCTATCGCAGATATCCGGAGTTGTAATCGTGCTTTTTTCCTCCGTTATCGTTGCGTATATTTCAGTTGGCTCAATAAAAAATAACGGTTCCTTAATGGGTATTATATCCGAAATACCGATAATGTTTTATGTGCTTGTAAATCTTATATTCTCAAATACGTCGTTAGTAATGTTTATCGTAAAAATCGTAGTTTGCTTGCTTTCGGGATTGCTTGTGGGCTTTGCAAGAACAAAGCAAAACAGAAAATTCAAGGTGAAATAATATAATGTCCGATATAATTATAAATAATGAAAAAAGGGGAGGGGGAGTGCTTGATTTTCTCAATGATAACAAAGAGTATATTTATCCTGCCCTGTTTTATACTGCCGGATTAATTATCGGTTCCTTCTGCTATCAGTTTATTGATAATACTATCATAACAAAATTGATGAAAAACATATTTGAAATTAACGATTTACCGTTATATTCCGTTATATTCAATGATTTAAGCATCAATGTTCTTGTTTTTGCGGTAACTGTTTTATTCGGTTTGTGTCTTATCGGATTTCCATTTGTAAACATTATACCGCTTGTAATAGGAATAGAATCTGCGCTTAAAATATCATACTACTACGTGAATTATTCGGCAAAGGGCGTTGGCTTCAGCGTGCTTATGATAATACCGAAATGTGCGGCTCTTATAACAATAATAATATATACAATTAAGTATTCATCAAAATTAAGCAAGTCAATATATGACGCCGCCACAAAAAAATCAGATACAATTTCCGAAGCGGTAAACCTGAAAATGTATCTGAAAAAATATCTTATATGCTTTGTTTATGTTGTAATTGTATCTGTTGCAAGCTCGTGTCTGTCTTATTTGTTCAGCACCATCATCACCATTTAGGCTTGTTATCGGCAAGGGGATTTGAATCAATGGCTTTTTTAGTGGCTTCAGAGGTAATATGGGTGTAAATTTCCGTAGTGCCGAGGTTTTCATGGCCCAAAATTTCCTTAAGCAGTAAAACATCAACATTTCCGTGCTGATACATAAGCGTTGCGGCAGTATGACGAAGCTTGTGAACAGACAATCCACGGTTGCCTAAGCCTGCTTTTTCAAGGTTGTTTTGTACCATAATTTCAACTGTTCTCGGATTAATGCGCTGATTTCGTGCGCTTAAAAATAAAGCTCTGTCCTTTACGCCTTCGTTTGGGCGCACCTTCATATATGCTGTTATAGCGTCAATACACGCCTGATTAAGATAAACAGTACGTTCTTTATTTCCTTTACCTGTTATAACAAGGGTTCCGTCGGCCTTTATATCCGAATAATCTATTGAAACAAGCTCTGCAAGACGCATTCCGCAGTTTAAAAACAGTGTAATTATTGCAAAATCACGTTCTTTATATTTACCGTCAATAACGGAAAGCAGCTTTTGTGCTTCTTCAAGAGTTAAATATTTCGGCAAAGCTTTTTTTGTTTTGGGAGTATCAAGGTTTTTCATAGGATTTGTTTCAAGCAATCCTAAGTTATCTGTCAAATAAGCAAAAAATCTTCTTATGGAAACTACACGCCTTGCACGTGTGGTTTCATTGTTTTTTCTCTCGTTTTTGCAGTAAATTAAAAATCTGTACGCATCATTCAATGTAATTGATTTAATTAAATTAATATCTACAATGGTTAAATCTATGTCAGCGTCATCAGCATTTTTTGCACACAGATTTTTTGAACGTACAAAATAACGAAAGAAGGTTCGCAAATCGCTGGCGTATTCAATAACCGAAAGCGAGCTGTGTCCTTTGATTGCTTCTATGTAAATTAAATAGTCCTGAACTAACTGCGGTAGCTTGTCAAAATCTTCTCTGCGCATTTATTTATCCTCAAAGCCTTTAATACCGTTATTTTAGCTATATTATAGCACCTTTCAAAATTTTCTTCAACAACTCCCCTATATTTCGCAAAATATCAATTTTGCGAAATTATGTATTTTTTTCAGCCTGCCCCATTTTAAATTAATATTGAAATTATTTCAAATATGCATTATAATTAAATTGAACATAGAAATATGTTTAGTATTCTTTTAGGAGTTGATTTTATGAAAACAAGTACATTAGCAATTATTATCATTATATTTGCAGCTGCATTTATTCTTGAATTAATAATTCTTTCGTTTGCTGCAAAAAATCCTCTTCATATTCACGGCAACAGAAAAGTTTTGCTTGCACTCTTTATTGATAAGGATGAATATAACAGATTTAAAAACGCTGCTATTTCTAAAGGATACAACAAAATTGAGCCTTACATTGAAGAATTGATTGAAAAGGATATTGCTGAAAATCTTAAAGATTAGTAATACTTCCCTGCGCCCGTCTATCGGGCGCTTTTTTATTCTGTAATTGCATCAAAGGCGCTTCTAATTGCTCTTACGGGCACAATATCAACATTAATTTTTAATTCTTTAGACAATGATTTGTAGTTGTGAAACGGAATAATACATTTTGTAAATCCTAAACGCTGTGCCTCGGAGACACGCTGTTCGCAGTTGCTTACTGCTCTTATCTCTCCGGCGAGTCCGATTTCACCGAATGCAAGCGTATTATCGTTTACAGGCTCGTCCTTTAATGAGGATACCAATGCCATTGCAACGCTTAAATCTGCGGCAGGCTCGTCCAGTCTGAGACCGCCTACTACATTTAAATATGTATCCATTCCGTTGAAGAAATACCCTGCACGCTTTTCAAGTACCGCTATAATCATACTCATTCTGTTATAATCAAAGCCGGTGCTCATTCTGCGAGGATTTCCGAATCCTGACGCTGTAACAAGTCCCTGAACCTCCGCAAGAATCGGTCTGGAGCCCTCCATAGTACAGGCAACGCAGGTTCCGCTTGTGTTTTTAGGTCTGCCGGAAAGCATCATCAGCGACGGATTAAGCACATCCTTAAGTCCCAGTTGAGTCATTTCAAAAACGCCTATCACATTTGTTGAGCCAAATCTGTTTTTTACTCCCCGTAATATTCTGTATGAATAATTCCTTTCGCCCTCAAAATATAAAACGGTGTCAACAATATGTTCAAGAACCTTGGGTCCTGCTATGGCTCCGTCCTTGTTAACGTGTCCTACAACAAAAAACGGTATTCCCAGGCTTTTTGCGGCGTGCATAAAAATATTTGTACATTCCCTTACCTGTGTAATGCTGCCTGCCGAAGAGCTGACATCCTCGCAGGTCATAGTTTGAATTGAATCAATGATAACCATTTCGGGACGTTCCGATTTTATTGTTTCAATAATAATTCCTACGTCTGTTTGAGCAAGGATATACAAATTTTCACAGTCAACACCGAGACGGTTTGCTCTTAATTTAATCTGTCTTGCGGATTCCTCACCGCTGACATAGAGTATTTTCATTGAATTTCCGAGCTTTTGGCAGATTTGAAGCAGTATAGTTGATTTTCCTATGCCCGGGTCGCCTCCTAAAAGTACAAGACTTCCCTCAACAATTCCTCCGCCGAGAACTCGGTCAAATTCTTTAATTCCTGTTGAAATTCTCTTTTCAATATCATCGTTAATATCCGATAATTTTTTTACGCTCTGTATATTTGAGCGTACTGATGTACTGCTTTTTTTCTTCGGTGAGGAAATTACAGGCATTTCCTCCTCCATTGTGTTCCATTCACCGCAGGTCGGACATTTGCCGTACCATTTTACACTCTCGTATCCGCAATTAGAACATACATATACAGATTTTGATTTCGCCATATTGTTAACCTTTCCTTTATTTTAAACGTGACAATTAAGATTGGGTTAAAAATTCGTTAAATCCCACCATAATTGAATATGCAAGATTGTTTTGATATTCCTCTGTTTTTAATTTCCTGTTTTCCTCAGCGTTGCTCATAAAACCGCATTCCACCATTACCGACGGCACCTTTGCCTTATATAAAAGATAGTAGCTGTCGTCGGATTCCTTGCACAGTCTGTTGTTGTCGTTATGTAAAAAATTTTTTGATGTGCCGGCAATGCTTTGAGCCATAATTTTACTTTCATTATTGTTGGCGGAATACCAAATCTGCATCCCCCACTCTGCCTCTGACTCAAAATGATTTTGATGTATTGAAATTAAAGCTGAGTTCTCAATGGAATTAATAAAATCCATTCTGTTGTACAAATCTGAACGGCTTGTGTCGTCGTTTTTGCCGTAAACAAGATAATCTCCGTCACGGGTGAAAAAACATCTTATTCCGCTTACCATTAGATAATCATAAAGCATTTTTGCAATAGACAGATTAATAACTTTTTCCTCAGTGCCGTCAATACCGATTGTGCCTGCGTCAAGACCGCCGTGTCCTGCGTCAATTACAACAGTATATTTACTGCGGTAATTTTTTGACGATACCTCTTTTTCCCTTTCAAGCACTGCGTTGATTGAAAAACAGCTTACAAATGTAAAAACAGCCGCTAATATAATTAAATAGGTTTTTTTCATAAAAATCACCATTAATTATATGTAATAATTATAACTGATTATGCGATTGTTATCAATAATAAGTTGATTTTATTGTCAGATAGGGATATAATTTAGACTGTAAGAATATAAATAAGAGGTGTTCATAAAATGAAAATAGTTAATCTTGACGGATATACCACAAACCCCGGCGATTTGTCCTGGGATTGTTTAAAGAAATACGGTGACCTTACCGTTTATGACAGAACCTTTCCCGAGCAGATAGAAGAACGTGCCAAGGATGCCGATGTTCTTATTATTAATAAGTCGGTGATTACCGGTGAAATGCTTAAAAAGCTGCCTAAGCTTAAATATATCGGTCTTCAGTCCACAGGTTATAATGTTGTTGACTGCAAAACTGCAAGAGAATTAGGCATAACTGTTTCAAATATTCCCGCTTATTCCACCGCCGCAGTGGCTCAGCTTGTGTTTGCTCTTGTTTTGCAGATTACAAATAAAGTGAGCCTTCATTCCGACGCAGTCCATAACGGTGAGTGGTGCGAGTGTCCCGACTTCTGCTTTTGGAAAGCACCCTTGGCAGAGCTTGACTCAAAAACCATGGGTATCATAGGATTCGGCTCAATAGGTCAGCGTGTAAGCAAAATTGCCCGGGCTTTCGGTATGAATGTAGTTGTTTATACTCCCCACCCCAAGCCGGAAATTTTTAATGACGTTAAATTTGTTTCATTTGATGAACTGCTTGAAGTAAGCGATGTAGTAACCTGCCACTGTCCTCTTACGGATAGTACAAACGGCTTGATTAACGCAGACGCTCTTTCAAAAATGAAGAAGAGTGCGATACTCATAAACACCTCAAGAGGACCTGTTGTTGACGAGCAGGCACTTGCAGACGCTTTGAATAACGGCACTATTGCCGGCGCAGGACTTGATGTTTTAAAGGTTGAGCCTCCCACTAAGGATAATCCCCTTCTCACTGCAAAAAACTGTTATATTACCCCTCACATTGCCTGGGCGGCCTATGAAACAAGGAAAAGACTTTTAGGCATACTTGAGGATAATCTCAAAGCATTTTTAGAGGGCAAACCGCAGAATGTGGTAAATTAATGCTTGACAATGGTATTAAAATCAATTAATATATAAAAAGATGTGCTGGTGTGGCGAAATCGGCAGACGCAAGGGACTTAAAATCCCTCGGTAGCAATACCGTACCGGTTCAAGTCCGGTCACCAGCACCACCCGGGTTTTATTTCCCGGGATATATGCCGGCGTGATGGAATTGGCAGACGTGCTGGACTCAAAATCCAGTCCTGGCAACAGGGTGCGGGTTCGACCCCCGCCGCCGGCACCAAAAAAGCAC
>JBJEPO010000103.1:0-2084 GCA_051881275.1 Eubacterium sp.
AGATAATCACGCATACGCTTATTAAATTCTATGGACTGACTGCGGAAAAGATTTACATTTTCCTGACAGACGGCAACGCCCTCCTGCCTGCCGATTTCCACAAGAGAGGCAAAGCGTTCAAAATAATGCTCCTCCGGCAAAGGTCTTTTAAGCCTTGCGTGAGAGCCGTGAATTACAAGAATTTTTGCACCCAAAACAGCGGCGGCGTGGCAATGCTTTTTATACAAATCCACAAAATCATCATATCTTCGCTGATATTCACCGAAAATACAATTATTTTCAAGAGCGGAGGAAAAGGGGTGAACGGATAAAATCTCCGTACCGCCTGCATCCGCCGATTTTTTCATTTCCTTTACAAAAGGCTCCTCAAGCTCCGACGAGGTATTAAAAAACACCTCTGCCTGCTCAAAGCCTAATTCTATTACATTATCAAGTGCTTTTTCCGTAAGCATTGGATAAAAGCACGATGTTGACGCCCCTGCTTTCATCAGCCTACCAGCTTTTCAATACAGGCAAGCCTTACGCTTACACAGAGAATCTGAGCCGCCAAATCAAGCTCGTCAACAGGCGGAAATGACGGAGCAATACGGATATTGCTGTCGTTAGGGTCGTAGGAATAAGGATATGTTGCGCCTACGCTTGTTAACGTAACGCCTGCCTCTTTACAAAGCTCGCCCACTCTTTTTGCACAGCCGTTCATAACGTCAAGGCTGATAAAATATCCGCCCTTCGGCTCAACCCAGCTTGCAATACCCTTGCCTGCAAGCTCCTCGTTAAGATGCTTAACAACAATATCAAACTTTGGCTTAAGGATTGCGGCGTGCTTTTTCATATGGTTTAAAACGCCCTGAGCGTCGCCGAAAAATCTTACGTGGCGAAGCTGATTCATTTTATCATAGCTGATAGTCTGTGCATTAAGTCGCTTTTTAATTGCCGCAATATTGTTATCGCTTGCAATAAGGGCGGAAACGCCTGCGCCGGGGAATGTGATTTTTGATGTGGAGCAAATTTCAATAACCATATCATCATTATCATATTTGCCAAGCACATCAAAAATATTTAAAAGCCGGTCTCCTTCCTCAACAATATCGCGCACACAGTAAGCGTTATCCCAGATAATTCTGAAATCCTTTGCCGCAGGCTTAAGGGCGGCAATACGCTCTACAACCTGATCACTGTATGTGATACCCTGCGGGTTGGAATACTTAGGCACGCAGAACATACCTTTAACGGTGCTGTCCTTAACAAGCTCTTCCACAGCGTCCATATCCGGACCCTGCTCAGTCATTGCAACATTTATCATTTTTATTCCGAAATGCTCAAGAATGGTAAAATGACGGTCATAGCCGGGTACGGGGCACAAAAATTTAATCTCTCCCTGCTGACACCAGGGTGTATCGCCTGCGCCGTGAGTATAGCACTGGCTGATATAGTCAAACATAAGGGTAAGGCTGGCATTGGGACCGACAATAACATTCTTTGTATCAACGCCCATCAAATCCGCAAACAGCTTTTTACAGCTTGGAATACCGTCAAGCAAGCCGTAATTACGTGTATCAACGCCGTCCTCAACATAATCGGAAATTTTATTTAATTCATTTGACAAATCAAGCTGGTCTTTGCCGGGCTTTCCTCTTGACATATCAAGCTTAAGCCCCATTGCTTTATATTCATTATATCTTTTAAGCAGCTGCTCCTGCTCTTTAAGCAATTCCTCTTTAGTCATTGTTTTGTATTCAGACATAATACGTAACCTCCGCAATTTATAGGGCATATTTTATCACTTTTTAAAAGATATTGCAATATCTCAGATAAAATTACTGACACAGTTCTGCAAACCACCTGTTTTCCTCTAAAAAAAGATAACTTTTTTTGCCGTCAATATAACAGGTGTATCTTATTCCCGCACCGCCGGACTTAAGAGAGGCAGCCGGGCGCACATCTGTAACACGGTCAATTTCAAACTCTCTGTCATCATAGGTTATGCTTAGGGGAATTATATTGCCCTCGGTATCAAAAAGAGCCTTTACATTAGTATAGTGTTTATTAGGATTATTGTATTCTGTTTCACTGAAATTAATCAT
>JBJEPO010000104.1:0-11597 GCA_051881275.1 Eubacterium sp.
AACTGGATGAGGGGTACAAGAGACTGGTGCATTTCCCGTCAGCTTTGGTGGGGACACAGAATACCTGCATGGTACTGTGACGACTGCGGTGCAACAACTGTTTCAAAGGATGACCCCTGCACCTGCTCACACTGCGGAAGTAAAAATATTCAGCAGGACCCGGATACTCTTGATACCTGGTTCTCATCTGCACTGTGGCCGTTTTCAACTCTCGGCTGGCCTGAGCAAACCGAGGACCTTAAGCATTACTATCCCACAAATACCCTTGTTACAGGCTACGATATTATCGGCTTTTGGGTTAGCCGTATGATTTTCTCCGGTCTTGCTTATACCGATGATATTCCCTTTGATACAGTCCTTATTCATGGACTTGTACGTGACGCACAGGGCAGAAAAATGTCCAAATCCTTAGGCAACGGCATTGACCCGCTGGAGATTATTGACCAATACGGCGCCGACGCCTTAAGATTTACCCTTGCAACAGGTAACTCACCCGGAAATGATATGCGTTTCTCCGACGATAAGGTTATGGCATCCCGTAACTTTGCCAATAAATTGTGGAACGCCGCACGTTTCGTTCTTATGTATCTCGGCGAGGATTATAAGTATAACGGACTTCCCGAGGATTTGCTTATTGAGGACAAGTGGATTATCTCAAAGGTAAACACTCTTGCAAAGGATGTTACCGATAACCTTGAAAAATATGAGCTTGGCATAGCCGTACAGAAGCTTTACGATTTTATCTGGGATGTTTTCTGCGACTGGTATATTGAGATTGCCAAAATCAGACTTCAGGGTGACGATGAGCAGGCTAAGGAAAATGTTAAGGCAGTTCTTGTATTCGTTCTTACCGATATTCTCAAGCTGCTTCATCCCTTTATGCCGTTTATAACCGAGGAGATTTATCAGGCAATTCCTCACGACTGCGAGTCCATTATGATTTCACAGTGGCCGGAATTTGATGAAGGTCTTACCTTTGCCGATGACGAATCGGATATGGAAAAGATTATGACCGCTATCCGTGCCATCAGAAACAGAAGAAGCGAGATGAATATTCCGCCAAGCAAAAAAGCCACCGTTTATATTGAAACCGCCAATGTTCAGTTGTTTGAAAAGGGTGCAACATTTGTTAAACGCCTTGCCTCAGCCGGCGATGTTCAGGTAAACGATTCTTTCGGCGACTTGGGCAATGTTGTTACAATAATTACCAATGACGCAAAGCTTTATATTCCGCTGGGCGAGCTTGTTGATTTTGAGGCGGAGAAAAAACGTCTGCAAAAAGAGCTTGCCGCCGCAGAGGATAAGCTTGCGTTCATTATGAAAAAGCTGGGTAACCCCGGATTTGTTAATAAAGCACCTGAAAAGGTTGTTCAGCAAAACCGTGATGACGCCGCTAAGCTTGAGGAAAAAATCGCAATGCTCAATAAATCCATTAAGGAAATAGGCTGATGAATTATAATAAAGCCCTTGAATTAATATTAAAAAAGCAGAGCCTCGGCATTTTGCCGGGGCTTGAGCGTGTTTTTGCCCTGCTTGAAAAAATGGGAAATCCCCAGGACAAAATTAAGGTTATTCATATTGCCGGTACAAACGGAAAAGGCACCGTTTCCGCCTGCATTGCCGAGTCACTGACGAAAAACGGTTATAAAACAGGACTGTTTACTTCTCCCTGGGTGATTGATTATCGTGAGCAGATACAGATCGACGGACAGTTTATCAGCGAAAACGATTTTGCATATTACGTTGAAAAATACAAGGATAATGAATGCAGTGAGTTTGAATTTCTCTGCGCCGTAATGTATAAATATTTTTGCGATAAAAATGTTGATTATGCCGTGGTTGAATGCGGAATGGGCGGACTTGAGGACGCAACTAATGTAATTACAAGTCCTCTTGTCAGCGTTATTACCAGCGTTGCCCTTGACCATACCGCTTTTTTAGGCGATACCTTGGAGGAAATTGCCTGTCAGAAAGCAGGAATAATTAAGGAAAACCGACCCTGTGTTTTGTACCCAAATCCCGCTTGTGAAAAGGTGTTTTCCGATAAATGCAACGCTCTCGGGTGTAGCTTATACAAGGTTGCTCAGCAGGGCGATTATATGAAAAATAATATTGAAGCCGCAAAAACCGTATTGTCACTGCTGGGCGTTAATACACAAAGCGTTTGCGTGCCTAATCTGCCTGCAAGACAGCAGATTATCGGCAATATTATGATTGACGGCGCCCATAATGTTGACGGTGCGCTTGCGCTGAAAAGCAATCTGCCAAAGGGAAAAATTACCGCACTTGTGGGTATGATGAAGGATAAAAATGTTGACGGTTATCTTTCGGTTATTGCACCTCTTTGCAGTAAAATAATCGCCGTTACGGCCTCAAATCCACGCTCCTTGCCCTGCCGTAATTTAGCGGATATTGCAAAAAAATACTGCAGCGACACTGTCTGCGCCGACTCAGCCGAACAGGGACTTGAACTGCTTAAGCAGCAGGACGGCTTTCTGCTTATTTGCGGTTCCTTTTATCTTGCAAGAGATATTATAAATTTAATTTAACAATTCTTATATTTCTACAAAATTCACTATACCAATCTGTTATATTCAAAAGCAGATTGGTATTTTTCTTTTTTCGGAGTGATAGTAATGAATGTAACCATAGAGTCAAGCGGAAATCTTATAATAGCCTACCTTATAGGCGAGATAGACCACCACACCTGCGCCGATATCCGTGAACGTATAGATGATACAATAAGCTTTAAAAAGCCCCAGCACCTTATACTTGATTTTAAGAATGTATCATTTATGGATTCCTCGGGGATAGGACTTGTTATGGGCAGATACAGACTTATGCAGAATTTTCACGGCACAATGGAAATACGTAATGTAACACCCCAGACAAAAAAGCTAATGGAGCTTGCCGGACTCGGCTCAATAGCAATAATTAAGGAGATTAAAAAATGAAATTATTAAACGATTTTAAGCTTAGCGTTGACAGTAAAAGCATTAACGAGGCATTTTGCAGAGTTGTGGTGTCCTCCTTCGTAACTCCTCTTGACCCAACTATTGAGGAGCTGTCCGATTTAAAAACCGCCGTGTCGGAGGCTGTAACAAACGCCATAGTCCACGGCTACTCCGACAAATGCGGAAAAATTTACATATCAGGCGCAATATATGAAAACTCAATAGTTAAAATTAAAATTCGTGACAAAGGCGTCGGTATAGAAAATCTTGACGAAGCAATGCAGCCTTTGTTTACCACCGGCGGAAGCGACAGAGCAGGACTGGGCTTTACCGTTATGCAGTCCTTCTGCGATAAAATGAAGGTTACCTCAAGGCCCGGCAAGGGTACATCCGTGATTCTTACTAAAAAAATTACAGGTCGTTCAAAATGGTAAAAGAGGACAGAGAGCAGAAAATAGTTGATAATATCGGTCTTGTCCATTCCATTGCCAATCGTTTTCGGGGCAGGGGAGCCGAGTATGACGATTTGTTTCAGGCAGGCTGTGTGGGACTTATAAAAGCCGTTGACAATTTTGACGAGTCAAAGGGCTTTGCCTTTTCTACTTATGCAGTGCCGGTGATAATGGGTGAAATTAAGCGCATTTTCCGTGACGGCGGTCCCATTAAGGTGTCTCGTTCGCTTAAAGAAAAATCTATCCGTGTTCAGTCGGCAAGAGATAAATTTGTAAAAAGGGAGCTGCGTGAGCCGACTGTCAGCGAGTTGGCGGAAATTACCGGTACAGATGTGGACGAGCTGTCCGAGATTCTGAATATTATCAATCCTGTTATTTCGCTGAATTTCTGCGGTGAGGATGCCGACGAGGAATTTGATATCCCCGTTGACAACAGCGAACAGCTTTTTGACAGAATTTCACTTCAACAGGCAATGACATCTCTCAGCAGTCAGGATAAACTGCTTATAAAATACAGATTTTTTGACGGCGATACCCAATGCACTACCGCACAGCATTTAGGCATTTCTCAGGTGCAGGTGTCCCGCCGTGAAAAAGCACTTTTGATGAAGCTGAGAGAAAAATTAACCGAATGATAAATATTAATAAATTATGAATAAATGCAGGAGTTGTTAACAATTTGTTTAAAAACTTCTGCATTTATCCTCTATTTCCGTGCATTTGTCCTTTTCTATTGAATCAGCAGTGTGAAAAATTTATAATAATATTGAAGAGGAAGAAACAGCCGGCAGGGCGTCCTGCCGGTGAGAAACCGACGAAAATTATCATATACGTGATTGCTTTTTACATTCACGTGTATGATAAAAAACTATGTTTTTGGAGGAGATTAAAATGAAAAAAGTAAACAAACAAGCTGGTTACATAAAGAAGATTTTTTGTGTTATGCTGTCAATAGTTTTAGCATTTTTGCACATTTGTAACAATGACATTTGGCAATCTGTTTTTATCAGATTTTGTTGACTTAAAGACAGCATTTGCATCAGAGCTTTCACCTGTTCCGATTTTTTATAGACATGGCGAACTTGTAGGTATGTACAGAATAGACTATTCCGATACAACTACGTTGCAATATAAAATAGGTGAGGATGGCGAATGGACAGATTATTCTGTTCCGTTTGCTGTACCTGCACACCAAACTACAAAGGTTTATGCCCGTATCGGTACAACCGGACGAATTACATATATGAACTTCTCAACAACTGATGAAGCACTTGGCGTATATACCGAAAGTAACACAGATTTTGAATTTTCATATAACGGTATCAATTTCGGTTATACAAGAATATATAACAGCGCCGACAAGAATTGGTTTGAGTCAATACACAGTAAGGTTTTGGCTACAAACAGCAGGCTTGAGGTAACGCTTCCCGACAACACAAAGTATCCTATGATAAGAAAAACTGCCAACACTTATGTAGATGAGCTTAATGGATATACACTTACCAAAACAGATAGCGATTATATTTTTGATGATGGCGATTACAAATACTATTTTGCAATAAATAATCTTAATACTATATCATACTTAAGTGCTATTGAAGATAACAATGGAAACAGATTGAATCTCAACAGAACAACAAGCAGTGAGGAAATCTCTATCTCCGACGGTACGGGAAGGTCCTTCTATATTTCCGACTATTACGGAATAGAAGCTCCCGACGGAAGCGACGCTAATTATTACAGTGTTAAGGAAATTACCGATCCTAATAACAATAAAATTAGATATACTACAAAGCACGGTAGATATATTAGCGTAGTTGACCAAGCAGGAGTTACTCTCGGTGATTATGACTATGTAAGTGATACAACCGATTACACTCTCACTGAAAGCAACGGAAATACCATTGAGTATTATTCCAATGGCAGATTAAAGAAAATCACCTACCAAAACGGCTCTTGGATTCAGTACACATATACTGACAGTGAAAAGGTATATACAACTCTTACATCATCCGGAGAAACAACTCGTACAGTGTATAACGATGCGTTCTATCCTGTTGAATATACTGATGAATTAGGCGAAACAACAACATATACATATGATGACCATTATCGTGTGTTGACTGAAGCCTGCGGAACAGAAACTACAACATACACCTATGATGCTAATGGCAATGTTGTTTCATATATCACAGGTGATACGGAAAGCAACACATATTACACCTACGATTCAAACAAAAGAGTTGTAAGAGAACAAACAGGCGATAGCTATACATATTATACATATGACAGCAACGGAAATAATCTTGTTTACGCAACACTTAAAGAAGATTATACAGGTGATGCTCCTGCTCTGTACGATTCAAGCTTGACTTGCTTTGATACAACAACATATACTTATGATGATAAAGGCAGAATAACAAGTGAAGTTTATTCTAAGGGCGGCTCTGTAGCATACGAATATGATAACAGAGGAAATATTACAAAGGAAACAACGGTAAGCGTAGATAACGAAGAATCAACAACAAGTGTAGTTAATTACACATACGATTCTTTTGGTAATCTTTTGACCTCATCAACGGGCCATGACACTTCATCATACATTTATGATGCTGCCGGAAGAACACTTCTTGTAAATGAAAATGGAAATTGTACAAGAACTCTTTATGATGGTTTAGGAAGAACAATTCAGGAAATCAGTCCTGAGGATTATGATGCTGAAAAAGACGGATTGCCAACTGAAAATTCATATTCAGATGCTAATGTAGGTCAAAGGTATTATTATAACGATACAACAGGAAACCTTGACCGTGAAATTAACCGCCTTGATGTTGAAACAACATATACTTATTATGACACCGGAGAAAAGAAAACAGAGTCCTTTGATATATACAAGTATGATTACAATATCAAAGGCAATCTTACAAAGGTTTTCGTTGACGATATAAACACTCTGACATATAATTATGATGAAGATTATAACTTAACAAGTGAAGCTTATGCCAACGGTCAGTCAATCCATTATGAATATGATGATAACAATAATCTTGTACGGCAGTTCCATAACGATGACACATCACCTTATGTAACATATTCATATAACGAAGATAATAAGCTTACTCAAAAAATTAATTCAGATACAGGTTTAAAGTATGTATACGGAGAAAATAATAGTGTCAGTGTTTACAAAATATCTGATAATACCCTTGTTCAATCATATACTGAAACTATAACAGAAGCCGATGAAGAAAATGATATTGAATCAAGAACAGATATAACAGAAACTCATTTTGGTGCCGCTTATTCTTCTGTTATTAAAGATAAATCCGTATCTTACACAACAGGCAATAATGTTGTTGAATATAGTTATACAGAAAATGAAGATATTATTGCATCGGATGTAGTAAAATTCAACGGTAATACTGCTATCAGCTCTGCTTATGAATATGATTCAAACAATAATATCACTTCAAAAGCACTATCGTATAGCGGTACAGTTTCTGTTGTAAATACTTATGACGATGACAATATAATAACAACAACAGGATATGACGAGCCTTTAGTCTATTATACCTATGACGATAACGGTCAAATTGTACGTTCCGATAACGGCGTCCAACGTTACTCATCAACATTTACGTATGATAACAGAGGAAATATTTTATCTAAGAATAAATATAAATATACACGGAATGAAAATATTACATCAAGTCCAACAGAATCTACAACTTTTACATATTCAAATGACGGTTGGAATGATAAACTCACAGCAGTAAATGGCACTCCTTTAACATACGATGCAAACGGTAATGTGCTGACTTACGGTGACAAGTCATTCACATGGTCAAGCGGTAGGAATCTTTCACAAATCACCGATGGCGATAACACCTATTCATATGCTTATGACGAAAATGGTATTAGAACAAGCAAGACAGTAAATGGTGTAACAACATACTACAATACTAAAGACGGTGTTATTCTGTCACAAACAGACGGAACGAATACTATGTATTTTCAGTATGATACAAGCGGTGTACCTATCGGATTTATTTGGAATGGCACACAGTATCTGTATATGACAAACCAAATGGGTGATGTTATTAGTGTTACCGATGCCCAAGGTGTTGAGCTTGTTCAGTATGAGTATGACGAATGGGGAGCACTTGCTTCAATTTATACACCGCATAATTCTGAGACAGAAAACACTCTTGCAAATATAAATCCTCTTCGTTACCGTGGCTATTATCTTGATAGCGAAACAGGCTATTACTACCTCCAAAGCCGCTATTATGACCCAAGCATTTGCAGGTTTATTAATGCGGATAATTATTGCTTTATTGACAGAGAAATAAAAAATGGAACAAATCTCTTCGAGTATTCTTTAAACGATCCGATAAATTACATTGATCCCACTGGTAACTATAGTGCTAAAAATGCTACAAGTTACGCTAACAAATGGTGGAATAGTTACAATACAAGCCAATACAAAACTAATTCCTCAGATTGTGCGAATTTCGTTTCACAGTGCCTTTATGCTGGGGGCTTAAGCAAAAAGACAACTAAATGGTTTGCTAATAAGTATAAAATAACTAATGCCTGGGGAACGGTTAATGGTTTGTATACTTGGCTGTTTAATCAAAATTTTGTTAAAACTGTGTACACTTTATCAAAAAAATCCGATGTTGAAAAAACGGCTAAAGAAATAAAAACAATGAGTCGATGCACTAGCGTAATATTTTTTGATAAAAACAAAGCTGATGGAAAATTAAACCACGCAGCTATTATTGGTAAAATATCTTATACGAATTCAAATAAAGATATTGCTTATTATGCACATACAAATCCGCACAATGGCACATTTAGTGGAGAAGGAGCTTCTTCGCTTAAATCATATTTAGATAATAAATCGGGAAGTAAAATTGTATATATCGTCGTAATTTCGTTTACATTTGGGTAAGGAGTAATTAATGAATAAAAAAAACTTGAAATTTACACTTTTCATATTAATAATTAGTATTGCTGTAATTTTGACTGTAATTATTATATACAAAACAAATATTATACAAGATTCACGCAAAAACATATCTGGTAAAATAGAAAGCGTTATGTTAATATCCGACCCTGAAAATGATTCAACAATTAAAAGTTATATAAACACATCGGTTAACGAAAATAAATATTGTTTTGGTGATAGCTTTGGTTCTTTTTCTGACTCGGAAAAAAACATGGAATTTGATTTAAATAAATATAATGTATATAAAGTAGTTGCAAATTTTCAAAATAGCAGTAATATGCCAATAGTTATTACAATGAATACCTATATAGAAGACAATCAATATATAGTTATTCCTTCAGTTATACCATATATAGAAGTCGCTGATGATTCTTATGAGAATTGGGAGTATTACATTTTTGTTTCAAAAGATTATACTCAAACTGACATAGAAAAATATTTAAAACTTCAAGGTGTAAACTTTAATGTCGTTTTTCAAAAAAGGAATACCGGAGGATCATTTATTATTAATTCCAAGTTGTGACCCAACAGGTAAGGGTAACACAGGGGACGGTTCCTTGTGCATACAACAATTCCGCATTTTTAACTTTACAACAAAAGGATTAACTATCAATGAAAAAATATGTCGCAATTCTAATAGGAGCAATAACTATTGTTTTATCACTTGTAATAGGTCTTTGGTATAATATTTTATTGATTTCTATTATAGGTTCTATTGTAGGTGTTTTTATTGTGAATTTTTCAATAGCAAATTTTAAATCTAGAATAATTGACTTAATAAAAGCACTTCTCGCAGGAATTATTGTTTTTATTATTTGGAAATTTTATTAAAAGTGTTTGAACTATTACACAAATTTTAGGAACACAGGGGACGGTTTCTTGTGTTGACAAAAACAAGGGGTGGGTAATCCACCCCTAAAGCTAAAATCACTCTTGCGAAATTTGTCTTATATTGATGAGTATTTATTTGCAAGTGTATTGAAGTTGAAAAGGAAACTTGTTTAAAGGAAAAGAGGAATGTCTAATGAAAGATTTAATTACTTATGATGATAATTCTATGCTTGATTTGCTATCGGATACCTCGAATGTAAATTCATTTGCTAAAGCGGCAGAAATCTTGAAAGCATAGTTGACGGAGATAACATCTACTCATATACTTATGACAAAGGCGAAATAGGAACAGGTAATGTACATATTTCATCTAATTTGTTATGAAACGGGAAAGAGGTATAATGATATTTACTCAAAAAAGATATTTAAACTGTGATACAAAAGAATTAAAAAACATCCTTATTGACAATACCGAACTGAGTAAAACAATAGGCTTTCTGTACGGTGAAAGCTCAAAAGAATTTGTCGGAAAAATCTGCGATAACGGCGAAATGAAAATTTACCAAAACACTTCGTTAAGTATCTGCAATCCTTTGATAAAAATTAATTTTTCCGATACCTTAGCCGTTTTTGATATTTGCCCTAATATTATCACTTCGGTTTCTTCGGCTGTATTTTTTATTGTAATACTAATATTTGCGGTTATTACATTAAATCTTCATGTTTTTATTTTTCTTGCTTTTTTTGTATTTGTATTAGCGTTTACGAATTATATAAATATTTTGCTTTTTACACATTCACTGCAAAAACGCCTATCTCGTATTTTAGATAAAAACATTGAATTGTACAAAGGCTCAAAACACAATAGCGGAGAATAAATAATGCTTATGGTACTCCGTAAGGGATGATATTATCCTCCCGAGTCGGCACACGATTGACAGTCGCCCCAGCGATATTTTTTTAACAAGGGAACTAAAATATTGATGAATAAAAAGATATGTATAGCTGCTTCAAACAAGAGTGTAAAAGCGGGTGATATAATGTTTTTTGATTGGGGTGATGGGAAAGGAATTTCTCATGCAACTATTGTTAGTAAAGTTACATCAAACGATATATATTATGCTGCACATTCCAGAAGTCGATATAATTATTCTGTAAAAGGAGCTTACCAAAGCAAATGGAAGATTTATATAATTTCAATGAAAACAAATTAAATTATAAAAGTAAATTGTTGAAAGTATTATTTTGTGTTTTTATAGTACTTGTTATTTTAACTATAACACTTATTATATTAACTTATAATTTTTCGGATAAATACGGAGCAATTCCTGACTATGAAAATTTAACAGTTGGGGATAAGATATTGTATGTTTTACTATATGAAGGCAGACCTAATGATATTGAATATAACATGCAGGATTCAAATATTTGCTTGATATATAGCAAAACAATTTATGGGGAAGACTCAAATGTAAAGATGTTTTTTTCAAAAGGACGACTTTCTTCATTGGTATATGAATTTGAAGAATTCGGCGAAAGTGATAAATATAGATTTTTTGAAAATGTTGTTAATAATATTGAAATTGATATAGGTGAAGGTTTTTCTACCGAAGTTGATAATCAAAATTGCAAGGCAATTTGGCAATACTCTACCGGAGCAAAAACAGAAAATATCGAGTTAGTAATTGAAGAAAATAGTTGTGCAAATATTACAGTATTATTTCAGTATTAATAAGACTATGTGCGGTTCCTTGTGTTGATAAAAACAAGGGGTGGTTAATCCACCCCTAAAGCTTAAATCAATTTCGCAAAATTCATCTTATATCGTTGAGCGTTTATTTGCATGTATTGAAGTTAAAAAGAAAACTTGTTTAAATGGAAAGAGGAATGTCTAATGAAGGATTTAATGCCTTATGATGATAATTCTGAAGTAGATTTGCTGTCTGATACTTCAAATGTATATCCCTTTGCAAAAGCGGTAGGTGATTTTAAATTAAAAATCAGCAATATAATATCAATAGTTGCATTGGGAATAACAATTTATTTGATATGAAAATGAGAAAAATATGGAGAGTAAAATCGTTGGTGTTTGTTATAAAGGAAATATAAATATACAAGGAATGAAAATATTACATCAAGTCCAACAGAATCTACAACTTTTACATATCCAAATGCCACTAATGTAATGCCTTGTGCAATTGAAAATTTACTTATATTGACACCAATCTTTTTATATTATATAATTGATGTAGGGTCGTTTACGGCTTTCGCCGTAGCTTTCCTTCGTTACTTTAGCCTATCCACACTGAGCGAAGTGTTGCCTTTACCGCGAATCGCAACATTTTT
>JBJEPO010000105.1:0-11568 GCA_051881275.1 Eubacterium sp.
CATTTTCGGACCGTTCCAGTCAAATGAGCTTGCCATAATTGACTCGGAAAAGTCTGCGTTGGGAAGCCAGTCAGTCCAGTTTCTCTGTCCCTGGAAGCCTCCTGCAACGGCATTTTTGCCCAAAGCCTCCTCGTGCCATCCCATTTCGTCAAGCTTCTTGTTGCCGAAAAGAATATCACGGAAAATGATAGTCATTTTTGTTACAAATTCCCAGTCCTTATCGGGATCAACGACCTTGGATTTTCTGATGATTTCCGGCAAATCCTTGCCTGCGTTACAGTCAAAGCCCTCGGGACAGTTTTCACGCACCCATTTAATTGCCTTTTCGTACTCGTCGTGGTCGTAGATTTCAAGCTTAATACGTCTGATAATCTCGGTCATATCAACCCATTCTGCACGGATGCCCAAATATTTTTGGAACATTTCGGCGTTGCAGAAGCTGCCTGCGATACCCATTGCGATACCGCCCAGATTAACATAGGATTTATTTTTCATCCAGCCTACTGCAACGGCACAGTGAGCAAAACGGAGAATTTTTTCGGCGACATCCTCGGGGATTTCCTTATCGGTCATATCCTGTACATCGTGACCGTAGATTGAAAATGCAGGCATACCCTTTTGAGCGTAAGCCGCCATAACTGCGGCAAGATATACTGCGCCGGGTCTTTCCGTTCCGTTAAATCCCCAAACGGCTTTAATGGTATTTGGGTCCATATCAAAGGTTTCGGAGCCGTAGCACCAGCAGGGTGTAACGGAAAGTGTAGCAACTACATTTTCCTTTGAAAACTGCTCGGCACACTTTGCCGCCTCTGCGCCGCCGCCGATTGTGGTGTCGCTGATTACACACTGAACAGGTGTTCCGTCGGGATATCTGAGCTTGCTTTCAATAAGCTGTGCGGCGGATTTTGCCATATTCATTGTTTGGTTTTCAAGGCTTTCACGGACACCGCCCCATCTACCGTCAATAACAGGTCTTATACCTATTTTCGGATATAACATATTAATTTTCCTCCTTGTAATTTTCAATAATATTTACATATTTTTCATACGCCTTATCCCAGCTGTCGCTATGGTTAGGAGCGTAATTATAAATTTTTTCATTTTCTGCAATAATCTCTCTGCCCTGCTCCACGCTTTCAATTTCGCCTAAGGCGATAAACTGAAGAATAATATTACCCAATGCAGTTGCCTCAACAGGTCCGGCTACAACAGGAATATCAAGGCAGTCGGCAGTCATTTCGCAAAGGAAGTTGTCCTTTGTGCCGCCGCCGAGAAGATGCAGAACATCAAATTCTTTGCCGGTACATTCGCTGATTTGAGATATTGCGTATCTGTATTTAAGTGCAAGGCTCTCGTAAATACATCTAACGGTTTCACCCACCGTTTCTGGCATAGGCTGATTTGTATTTTTACAGTAATTTTTAATCTTTTCAGCCAGATTGCCGGGAGATGAAAGAGAGGGAGCGTCGGGGTCAATAAAACATTTGAATGGCTCACTTTTTCTTGCCTCCTGCTCCAAATCATTATAGGAATATTCGTTGCCCGCACTGTTAAGATTACGGCGAAGCTCCTGTATCAGCCAAAGTCCGCTGATATTTTTCAAATAATCAATTTTGCCGTTGGCGCCCAGCTCGTTTGACAGCTCAAGAGCGTTGCTCTGCTCTGTCAAAATAGGCTCGTCAAGCTCGCATCCGATAAGCGACCAGGTTCCGCAGGAAAGAAACGCAGGTGTTTCTCCGCAGGTACAGGGCATTGCCGCCACTGCGCACTGTGTATCGTGACCGGCTACGGATATTACCTTAGATCCGTTATACTCGCCGATAACCGATGCTGTTTTAGTAAGAGGAGCAAGCAATTTTTCATCAATGCCGAATTTATCAAGCACTTCCCTGCTCCATTCCTTCGTTTTAGGATTTAACATCTGCGAGGTGGAGGCGATTGTATATTCACAAACCTTTTCACCTGTAAAAAGATATGCAAACAAATCCGGCATAAACAAAAGCTTATCGGCGTTTTGTGCATTTTCCTCCGTAAGAAGCTGGAACAACGTATTAATCGGCATAATCTGATTGCCTGTTTTACGGTATAGCTTATCAGGAGGCATTGTTTTCTTTGCCTTTGCCAAAATGCCGTTTGTTCTGCTGTCACGGTAGTGATAAGGCAGGGATATTAATTTTCCGTCACCGTCTGTCAGTCCGTAATCAACGCCCCAGGTGTCAAAGGCGAAGGAGTCTATATCCCCTGCTTTTTCCAAGGCCTTTTTTATTTCCGCCGTAATCATATCAACGTCGTGGTGAATGTGACCGTCGTCGGTAACAGGGATATTTTCAAATCGATGAATTTCCTCGTAAGAAATTTTGCCCTTGTCGTAAACCGCCTTTATTGCTCTGCCGGAGGAGGCGCCGAAATCAAAAGCCACTGCCGTTTTCAAACTACCACTCCTTTTTTAAGCAATATGTTGGCGTAAAGCGCCTGCTCGCCTGTGGCAATTATAAGGTAGGCATTTTTTGCCCTCTCATAAAAAGCAAAGCGCTCAATATATTCAATATCGTGATGGTCCGGCTCGTACTTTGACAATAATTCATTGTACTTTTTCCAAATTACCGGCTCACCGCAGGTATCGCCCTCAACAACCTCCATAAGTCCAACAGGTTTTTCGGTATATGTATCAAGAGGCAAAAGCTGAAGCACTGCGTCAAGAATTTCGGGAACGCCGTGTCCGTCTGCACGGATAACAATACTGTTTTTGCCTACTGTATGGCAGGGAAAATTGCCGTCTGCAATAACAAGCTCGTCACCGTGTCCCATTTGGCTGAGAGCACAAAGAAGCTCCGGTGAAAGAACCTGGGGAATACCTTTTAGCATTATTTTTCCTCCTTCTTATGTAGCATTTCGTCATCCTCGTTAAAGAGCTTATAACCGGGATGTCTGCCTGTAACCTTATAAAAGCCTCTTAAATCAATAAGCTTTTGGATATTTTCTCTGCTGATGTCAAAGCTGCCTCCTAAAATTACGGCGTTGATAGTGATTTTTGCCCAAAGCTCAAGGCTCTCCATACGGTAAAAAGCAGTTATAACATCACTGCCCACTGCCAGCGCACCGTGGTTTTCAAGAAGCATAACGTCATGCTCCTCAAGATACGGCTCAATGGCATTTGGAACCTCTATTGTAGAGGGTGTTCCGTAAGGTGTAAGGGGAACACTGCCGATAACCGCCACGTCCTCAATCATATTGTACATATCCATTGATTTATGGGCAACGGCAAAGCCTGTGGCTCCCGGAGGATGAGCGTGAATGACGCTGAACACATCGTCCCTTTTCTCATAACAGCGAAGATGCATTTTGATTTCGCTGGAGGGTTTAAGACCCGGTGCGCCGTCAAGGATATTTCCCTGTGGGTCAATAAGAATAAGCTTTTCGGGAGTGATAAAGGATTTACTCATTCCCGTAGGGGTGGCAAGGATATTGCCGTCCTCAAGCTTTACGCTGACATTGCCGTCATTGGCGGCAACCCAGCCTAACTGCCACATTTTGTGACACACGTCGCATATTTGCGCTTTTACTTCATCTATATTTTGCATAATAACCTCCTAAGGCAGTGTAATGATAATAATTGACAACATATTAAAATGATGTTATTCTAATTGTAGTATATTACATATTTAAAATTACTGCTTGGTGAATAATAGGTAAAAAGTATGACAATATTCACTTTTTGCATTTTTATACGGTGGAATTTTATGAATTACAGTGAACTTTACGAAAATAAGAAAAGGGGGTCCTTTGACTTCCCCATAGAATTGTATTATGTTGACGAAAGCAACCCGAGATACAGGATGCCATTGCACTGGCATTTGGAATACGAGCTTATCACGGTATTAAAGGGCAGCTTTGAATTATCCCTTGACGGCAGTAAAACCATGCTTGGTGAGGGCGACTGTGCCTGGATTGGCGACGGCGTAGTGCACGGCGGTATCCCCTATGATTGCATTTACGAATGTGTTGTATTTGATTTAGGCACTCTGCTTCATGACACCCCTGTATGTTCAAGAAGTGCGGCGGAATTTCTCGCCAGCAAAAACGGTTTCACATCAATACTGAAAAAAGGAACAGTCTGTGCCAATTTGGCTGACAAAATTTTTGAGGCAATGGAAAAGGAACAGCAGGGCTACGAATGGATAACCGTTGGTTTAATGTGGCAGTTAATGGGAACGCTTTTGTCGCAGAAGGGCATTGGAGAGTTTTCATCGGAAAGCCGAAGCAGAATTAACCGCCTAAAAAATGTGCTGACATACATACGAAATCATTACGATTCGCCCATAACGCTGGAGGAGCTTGCCGAGGTTGCAGGTATGTCGCCAAGATATTTTTGTCGGGCATTTTCACAAATTACAGGCAAAACGCCCATTGCGTATCTAAATTATTACCGAATTGAAACGGCAGGAGAACGTCTGCTTATGACAAACGAAACTGTTACGGACATTGCCATGTCCTGCGGATTTAATGATACAAGCTATTTTTCAAAAATATTTACGAGAGAAAAGGGCGTCAGTCCGTCACAATACAGAAAACAGGATGCTAATAAGTGATAAAACAAAAAGAAAAGCCGCTAAAGCGACTTTTTCTTTTTGTTATCTTTAGCAGTATTTATAGACGCTATCAGCATTCTTTTAATCTCCTCAGCAAGAGAAAGTAAATCATCAAAATTATAATCAATTAATTTTGTTCTTTTCATAAGTGTAAGCCAATAAATACTTTCACCGGTTTCCTTTAATGATATATGCAGTTTAGAAATAAAATCGGCTTTACTGTTACCATAAACCGCCTCATTTATATTTGCGCCTATGCTTGTAGCAGAACGAAGTAATTGCTTTGCAATAGTAGTATCTTTTTTAGTCTTTGAATATTCTTCGTAGAACAAAACTATTTCAGCAGCAAAATCAAGAGATTTCTCAAGTAACGTACTATTCATAATTTCACCTCTAAATAATTATAACACAAGAACATATTATATTCAATATTTTGCGAAGCAAAACAACCGATTCTCTTATCTTTTCTCTCTTCTCTCTTACCTGGAAAAGTCGCTGTATTATTTTAGAGAAAAGAGAATAGTGAAAAATGAAAAGAGAATAGAACAAAAAGAAAAGCCGCTAAAGCGACTTTTCTTTTTGGCCTGCCCGAAGGGATTTGAACCCCCAATCTCCGGAATCGGAATCCGATGCATTATCCGGTTATGCTACGGGCAGATATAAACATATTATAATTACATTTTTAATTGCAGTCAAGCACATTATGTGATAAAATATTAATACTAATTTAAGGAGATTTCATTATGGCTCTTGAATTTAAAAATTCAAAATTCAGAATACTTATGATTGCCGACACACAGGAGGGCAAAAAGGTAAGCAGTGACACGCTGAAGCTAATTAACGCCGCACTTGACAGATCCGAGCCTGATTTAGTGGTTTACAGCGGAGACCAGATTTGGGGCAAGCGCAGCTTCAAAGGCGACAAAAAAGAGGTTGAGCGTGTTTTAAGAGAGCTTACCGAGCCTGTAAGCAAAAGAGGTATTCCCTTTGCCGTATGCTTCGGCAATCACGACAGGCAGGTGGGTGTTTCCAACGAGGAACAATTTGAAATATACAAAGCCTTTGACGGATTTATCGGAGAGTCTGCCGAAAATATTGACGGTGTGGGAAATCAGGTGCTTGAAATAAATGAAAACGGCGAAGTAAAATACCTGGTTTATTTGATTGACAGTCACTCAAATTTAAAGGTCGGCTATGACTGCGTACATAAAAATCAGATTGAATGGTACAAAAAGACCCGTGACGAGTATGAGAAAAAGTATTCTCACACTATTCCCTCTCTTGTAATTCAGCATATTCCCGTATGCGAGGTGTTCAGCCTGCTGACAAAGGTAAAACGCACAAAGCACGGAAGCGTTAGAGGCTTTAGAACCCACGACGGAGAGTATTTTGTACTTAACAAGGACAGAGTCAACCCGGAGGGTTTTATGAAGGAATCCCCTGCCGACCCCCAGGAAAACAGCGGTGAATTTGACGCATTTAAAGAGAAAGGCGAGGTTAAGGGTCTTTTCTTCGGTCACGACCACAACAATTCCTTTAACGGCGACATTGACGGAATAAATGTTGGCTATACCCAAGGCGCAGGATTTAACGTTTACGGACCCGGACTTGACAGAGGAGTAAGGGTTATTGATTTATTCAGCGACGGCAGACTTGAAACCCATGATTTAAGATACAGAAATATTGTGGGCAAAAAGGTTGACAATACTTTTAAATACTTAGCACTCCAGCTTGCTCCCACAAATGTATTTGACGCAGTAACAAGAATTGTAAAGGCCTTTGCCGCCATTGCAATTATTCTTGTAATAATTCTGCTGTTAATAACATTTTTCGGATAAAAATATTTAGCCTCCCTTTACACAAGGGAGGCGTTCTGTTTTTGTGTTAAAATTTATTTTTTCAGCACCTGGAAAACTCTGCTGCCGCAATAGACAATTATCACCGATAAAACGGCATAGACAATGGCGCAAACGCATACCAAAATCTTCTCTCTTACGGTTTCACCTGCGATACCGTAAAAAATACTTATCGCACTTATAATAATGGGAAGCACCGCATAGATTACAGGAAATTCCACTGTTATATCGCATTTAACATACTCATTCACAAGCAGGCACAGAATAACGCCTGCAAGGGCAAGACCTATCTGAAACATTATCATATTGAAAAACAAGCTTTCATTAGAGGTCATTGAGTTAACATAAAAAATTGAAATGGTATCAAGCTTAAATATAAGGATAACCGCCACAGCGATACCGACGCCGTAATTTGCAAGATTTACAAATGCGGACACAGCTTTTGCAAGACCTTTCATTTAATCACCTACATACTTTTTAATTTCATCAAGGAGAATTTGAACCTCCTCGTCAGTACCTACGGAAATTCTCACGTAATTGTTAATTCTCGGCAAATCAAAATATCTGATAAACACTTTTTTTGATTTAAGATACTCAAACATATCCTTAATATCAATATTTTTGTTTGATGCAAAAACAAAGTTTGCCGAGGAATCAAGCACTTCAAATCCCATAGCACGAAGCTGCATTGTCATATAATTTCTTGTATTAATAATTTTTGACACGGTGGAATTAAAATATTCCCTGTCATTCATTGAGGCAACGCCTGCCGCCACGGAAAGAGAATCCACGGTGTAGGAATTGTAGGAATTTTTAACCGCCTCCAGCACGGAAATAAGTGCTTTACTGCCGATTGCAAAGCCTATACGCAGACCGGCAAGAGAACGTGATTTTGAAAAAGTGCCTGTAACAAGCAGATTTTCATATTTTTCAATAAGGGGAACGCAGGAGGCTCCGCCGAAATCCACATACGCCTCGTCAATAATTACAACGCTGTCGCTGTTAAAGGACAGTAAATCATCAACAAAATCAATGTCCTCACAAATTGAAGTGGGAGCGTTGGGATTTGGAATAACAATTCCGCCGTTGGATTTTTTGTAATCATCCAAAACAATTCTGAAATTGTCGTCAACGGCAGGAGTTTCGTAATCTATGTTAAAAAGCCTGCACCACACAGGATAAAAGCTGTATGTTATATCGGGGAAAAGAATAGGCTCACTGCCGTTAAAAAACGACTGAAACGCCAGCGCAATAACATCATCGGAGCCGTTACCCACAAAAACATTTTCAACATTAACGCCATAGAAGGAAGCAATAGCCTGCTTTAAAGGCGTTGCGTCGGCAGGTGGATAAAGGCGCAAAGCCTCTGCGCTGTACTCCTTTATTGCCTTAACCGCCATAGGTGACGGAGGATAAGGATTTTCGTTGGCATTAAGCTTTACTATGTTTTTTTCCTTACTCTGCTCACCGGGAACATAAGGTTCAATTTTTCTTAAATTATTCTTCCAGTTATTCATATCCGCCTCATATTTGTTATACTTTAAAATTACACTTATAGCATTTTAGCACATTAAAGTAAAAACCGCAATAGCAAAGGCTGTAAATCTTATAATTTACATTCAACCGTTATTATGTTATCATATATGAAAATGTATTGAAGGTAAAAAAAGCGTGGTGAGAGAATGAAAAAAATTGTTATCGGCGTTTTGGCGCACGTTGACTCAGGCAAAACGACCTTATGCGAGGGAATGTTATATCAGTCCGGCAATATTAACAAGCTGGGACGAGTTGACAAGCAGGACTCATTTTTAGACAACTTTTACTTAGAGCGCAGCCGAGGAATAACAATTTTTTCAAAGCAGGCGGTTTTGGATTACAAGGACGCCCGATTCACCCTGCTTGACACTCCGGGACACGTTGATTTTTCGGCGGAAACGGAGCGCACCTTACAGGTGCTTGATTACGCAATTTTGGTAATCAGCGCCTCCGACGGTATTCAAAGCCACACTCAAACACTGTGGAAGCTGCTTTCAAAATACAATGTTCCCTGCTTTATTTTTGTTAACAAAATGGATTTGGACGGCACTGACAAAGAACGCATTATGGATGAATTAAAGAGAAAATTCGGCGACGGATGCGTTGATTTTGAAAATGACAAGGGCGATGACTTTTACGAAAATATCGCCCTTTGCGATGAGGCTTTACTGAACAAATATTATGAAAGCGAAGCATTAGAGAAAAGCGATATTATATCCTGTATTAAGCAGAGAAAGGTATTTCCCTGTATGTTCGGCTCCGCCCTTAGACTTACGGGAGTGAGTAATTTTTTGGACTGTGTATATACCTACGCCGAAATGCCCGAGTATGCAAATGAATTTGCAGGCAAGGTATATAAAATCGGCGAGGACAAAGGGCAAAGGCTGACTTATTTAAAAATCACCGGCGGCAGTCTTAAGGTTAAAGAAATACTCCCCTGCTTCAAAAACAAAAACGCCGAAAAGGTTAATCAGATAAGAATTTACTCGGGAGAAAAATTCACAACTGCCGAGCAGGTGAACGCAGGTGATATATGTGCGGTGACAGGCATTACATTCACCCGTCCCGGTGACGGACTGGGCGCAGAAAAGGATTCTTCCCTGCCGGTGCTGGAGCCTGTTTTGACATACAGGCTGATGCTTCCCGACGGCACCGACGTTCATACCGTTCTTGATAAAATGGAAATTCTTGAAAACGAGGACCCGCAGTTAAAGGTTGTATGGAACGAACGATTAGGCGAGATACAAATTCAGCTTATGGGCGACATTCAGCTTGAGATTTTGCAGGACGTTATTAAGGAGCGTTTTGGATTTGACGTATCGTTTTCAAAGGGAAATATAATTTACAAGGAAACAATTTCAAATACTGTTGAGGGTATCGGACATTTTGAGCCGCTTCGCCATTACGCAGAGGTTCATTTGATTTTAAAGCCCGGCAAGCGTGACAGCGGAATAATATTTAAGTCGCAATGCAAGGAAGATGTGCTTGATAAAAACTGGCAAAGGCTGATTTTAACTCATTTATATGAAAAAACGCACATCGGCGTTTTAACAGGCTCGCCCATTACCGATATGGAGATAATACTTGCCTGCGGCAAGGCGCATCCTAAGCACACCGAGGGCGGTGATTTCAGGCAGGCTACTTACAGAGCGGTAAGACAGGGACTGCGCAGTGCCGAATGTATTTTGCTGGAGCCTGTTTATGATTTTACGCTGGAGGTGCCCAATGAAAATGTGGGCAGGGCGATGACGGATATTCAGCGTATGCACGGAAGCTTTGAACCGCCGGAAACTATGGGAGATTATGCGATTATCCGCGGAACTGCGCCTGTTTCAACAATGTACGATTATTCACGGGACGTTATGCAGTACACCCACGGCAAAGGAAAATTAGCCTGTAACTTAAAAGGCTACGAGCCCTGCCACAACAGTGATGAAGTTATAAAAAAAATCGGATACGACTGCGACTCAGACACCGACAATCCCTGTGATTCTGTATTTTGCTCCCACGGAGCCGGATATAATGTCAAATGGGATGAGGTAAAAAGCCGTATGCATCTGCCGAGTGCTCTGTCTGCACCAAAAAGCGATTATGCACCTGTAAAAGCTCAAAGGACTATTTCAAATTACCGTGACAAAGGTGATTTGTTTGCGCTTGACAAGGAGCTTATGCAGATTTTTGAGCAGACCTACGGACCTGTTAAAAGCAGAAACGAAAATGTTAATCAAAATCATTTTACTTTCACCGAAAGCACGGAAAACAAAAAAAGCAAGGCTCCGAAGCCGCCAAAATATGACGGCAAGGAGTATCTGCTTGTTGACGGATATAACGTAATTTTTTCCTGGGATAAGCTGAACAAGCTGTCACGTGACAATATTGACGGTGCGAGAAACACACTGATAAACATTCTATGCAACTATCAGGGCTACAAAAAATGCGAGGTTATTCTTGTATTTGACGCATATAAGGTTAAAGGAAATAACCGTGAGGTTGAAAAGGTAAACAACATCAACATTGTTTATACAAAAGAGGCGGAAACCGCCGATATGTATATTGAAAAGGTGTCGCACAAGCTGGCAAAAAGCAACAAGGTAAGAGTGGTCACCTCCGACGCATTGGAGCAGTTGATTATTTTAGGCGGCGGTGCCCTGCGTGTGTCGTCAAGAGAATTTCTAAGCGAGGTTCAGCAGGCTGAGGAGGATATACGAAGCATCATCTCCGCAAAGCAAAATTTACCTCATAAAAATGCACCGTAACTTCATTAATTGTTACGGTGTTTTTTGCATTTAGTTACAATTAGTAATATAATACCATTTTTAAATTGTCATTTCTATTCTCTGTCAGCGTACATTTGACAAAATTTTTTTATTGTTAAAAAAGGCTTTACAAATGGGCTTTTCAAACTTATAATTTAAATAGTGCTACAAAAAAGGAGGAGTTTTATTTGGATAAAAAATGCCCGAATTGCGGTAAGAATATACCCGAAGAATCCTCCTTTTGTCTGCATTGCTTTACACCGCTTAACGTAAGTGAATACACAGTCGGCGAAAAAGAGACGGCTGTTAAATCAAAAACAACCGTAATAATTTTAAGCACCGTTATCGTAATTATTTTGTTGGCGGTCGTTATATTATGCGCAGTTAAAAACGACGGCGGTGACAACGATGCAGTAAGTCAAGTCTATGCTTCATCAACGGCTCCAACCACTGCCGTACAAATCACACCGACCGAAACCGGCGAAGCAATAACAACGCAAATTACAACTGTTGCCGAAGCAACTGCTCAAACGACGGCACAGACGGAGCAAGCAACCACCGAGCAGACAACAACAGAAACCACCACGGCAAAGCCCACAACAAAAGCAACCACCAAGGCTACAACGAAAGCTACAACATCACCGGCGTCGGTTGTAATAAGCAACGGCGTTTTAACTCAATACCCATCATCAAGAAAAAACACCTCCTACACCATACCTTACAGCGTAACAAAAATAGCAGACAATGCATTTAACAATAAATATTTAAAAACGCTGAAATTCAGCAAGCGTGAAGCTGTGGACTGCAACTGGAGCAAGCTGTTCTCCTCTC
>JBJEPO010000106.1:0-2047 GCA_051881275.1 Eubacterium sp.
ATACAGAATGTGTAAGCACCTCTTTCGTGAAGACCGTGGCATGCCAATTTGTAGTCGGCGGCACCCAGCTTGGGATGATTTGCAAATTTTCCGTACTGCGCCTTGTTGATAAGACTTTGAGGATGCTCAATTCTCGCTCCTACGGAAAACGGCTTTTGTATTATTTCAACGCCCATATTGTACAGCATTTCCACGGTGTCACGGGCACTGTGACCTATGGCGAGAATTACGCTGTCCGTTTCCATATCAAAAAGCTCGCCGTTATGAGAATAGGTTATTCCGTGAACAAAATTGTTTGCAACAATAAGCCTTTCAAGCTTGTGTTCAAGCTTTACCTCGCCGCCTAATGCCTCTATTTTTTTGCGTATGTTTTTTACAACTATTGCAAGACGGTCCGTGCCGATGTGAGGCTTTGATGAATACAGTATCTCCTCCGGTGCGCCTGCCTCGTACAATTCTTCAAGCACCTTGCGGATGAACGGACTTTTTATGCCGGTGGTCAGCTTGCCGTCGGAAAATGTTCCTGCTCCGCCCTCGCCGAACTGAACATTTGATTCCTCGTTCAGTCTGCGCTTTGTCCAAAATTCGTTAACGTCCTTTTGGCGTGCGTCAATGTCCTTGCCACGCTCAAGCACTATCGGTCTAAGTCCTGCCTGCGCCAGAATAAGTCCTGCAAACATACCTGCCGGTCCGAAGCCTACAACCACAGGACGAAACTGCGAAATGCGTTTGTTTTCGGGTATTTCGTATTTGTATGGTTTAACGCAGGAAGCCTTGTTTGATTTGCATTTTGACACTATTTGATTTTCGTCAAGGGCAATGGTAACATCAACGCTGTAAGTAAAATGAACATTGTCCTTTTTCCTTGCATCAACGCTTTTTTTGTATATTGTTAATGTCTTAATGTATTTCTCGTTAATTTTGAGAATCCTTGCCGCTTTTGCTTTAAGCAGAGATTCGTCATCATCAAGGGATAAATTAATCTCATTTATTCTTATCATTATACCTGTTCTCTTCTTTTGAAATTATGCTGTTTGCGGCAATTACGCCCGATGAAAAAGCAAAGTCAAGATTGTATCCACCGCAGAAAAACTGGTTGTCCGTAAGCTCGCCTATAATGTACAGATTTTCATTTAATGCGGATTCAAAATCTCCGTTAAGCTCGGTAAGACGTACTCCGCCCTTTGTAATCTGTGCAAAGTCAAAGCCCTTTGTGCCGTTTATAATCAGCCTCCAGTTTTTCGCATAAGCCGCCGCCTTTTCACCGTCACCGCCGGACTGCTTGTTCAATACTGCACAAAGCTTTCCCGGAAGAATGCCTTTGAGAGAGCCGTATTTCCTGTAATGCTCGGCAACCTCTTTTTTGCTCATATCTGGTATAAAATCAATTACCGCCGTGCATTTTTCCTCACCGCTTTTGATTAAATCGTCGTTGACGTATTCCGAAAGATTCATAACCGCAATGCCGGAAATGCCGTAATCGGTAAACAACAGCTCGCCGTATTCCTCACGCAGAATTTCACCGTTTATTTCAATTTTTATATTGCATTTGGTACGCAGGCCTTTTAGTATGTGACAGTATTTTCCCGGAGATTTAAGCTGTACCAACGCAGGATGCAGGGGAGTTACGGTGTGTGAAAATTTCTTTGCTATTTTGTAACCGCTTCCGTCGGAGCCGAGACCCTTTTGGCTCATTCCACCTGTTGCAAGCACCATATACTCCGCCATAAAAATACCTTTGTCTGTGTAGGCGTTGTACTTGTCTGCATATTTTTCAGTCCTGTAAACATCGCAGGAGGTAACGATTTCTATACCTAATCTTTCACATTCTTCACTGAGCAAATCCGCTACGGTTGAAGCCTGATTTGAATAGGGATATACTCTGCCCTCCGCCTCCTCACGCATAACCAAGCCCAGCGATTCAAAAAAATCCCTGGTGATTTTGTAATGAGGTGCGTTTGTATTAGTGAGATTGCATCTGCCGTTTCCTGTTGCAAGAATTTTTTTGCAGGGGGCGTCAAGATGCTCCAGCACGGTTATCTGTGCG
>JBJEPO010000107.1:0-11399 GCA_051881275.1 Eubacterium sp.
ACAGAAGAATTGCTCTTTACGGTATGGATTATCTTATTGAGCAGAAGAAGCTTGACAAGCAGAAGGTTGGCGAAAAGGAATGGCTTGACGAGGAGACAATTCATCTTCTTGAGGACCTTTCAAAGCAGCTTGACTTTATGAATCAGCTGAAGGGCCTTGCACTTCGTTACGGCTATGATATTTCAAAGCCTGCTACAAACGCAAGAGAGGCTATTCAGTGGCTGTACTTCGGCTATCTGGGTGCTATCAAGGAGCAGAACGGTGCCGCAAACTCAATCGGCAGAATTGCAGAATTTATGGATATTTATATCCAGAGAGATATTGAAGAGGGCGTTCTTACAGAGACAGACGCACAGGAGCTTATTGATGACCTTGTTATCAAGCTTCGTCTTGTACGTCACCTCAGAACACCTGAATACAACGACCTTTTTGCAGGTGACCCGGTTTGGGTAACAATGGCACTTGCAGGCGTTACCGGCGAGGGCAAGCACATGGTATCAAAAACATCCTTCCGTGTACTTCAGACTCTCTACAACCTTGGCCCATCAGCAGAGCCTAACATCACAGTTCTCTGGAGCGAGCATCTTCCTCAGGGATTCAAGGATTTCTGCGCTAAGGTTTCTATTGATACAGACTCTATCCAGTACGAAAACGACGACGTTATGAGAAGAATGTACGGCGACGACTACGCTATTGCCTGCTGTGTATCAGCAATGAAGATGGGCAAGCAGATGCAGTTCTTCGGCGCAAGATGTAACCTTGCAAAGGTTCTTCTTATGGCTCTCAACGGCGGTAAGGACGAGCGTGAGGGTCTCCAGATTGCTCCGGAAGGACCTGTATTTGACGAGGAGGTTCTCAAATATGACGAGGTACTCGCCGCTTACAAGAAGTACCTTTCATGGATGGCACGTCTTTATGTTAACACAATGAACATCATTCACTATATGCACGACAAGTATGCTTATGAAAGACTTATGATGTCACTTCACGATACCGACGTAGAAAGACTTATGGCTTTCGGTGTATCGGGCTTCTCGGTTGCTATTGACTCACTTTCAGCAATCAAGTATGCAAAGGTTACTCCTATCAAGGACGAGCGCGGAATCATTACGGAATTTGACGTAAAGGGCGACTTCCCCAAATACGGCAACGACGACGACAGAGCAGACCTTATCGGTAAAGAACTCATTGAGTATTTCTACAAGGAGCTGTGCAAAACTCCTGCATACCGCGGAGCAAAGCATACTCTTTCAATCCTTACAATCACATCAAACGTTATGTACGGCAGAAAGACCGGCTCTACACCTGACGGACGTAAGGCAGGCGAGCCTTTTGCACCGGGCGCAAACCCAATGCACGGCAGAGACGCCGAGGGCGCACTTGCTTCTCTCAACTCTGTTGCAAAGCTTAACTACGCTTGCTGTCAGGACGGTATTTCAAACACCTTCTCAATTACTCCCGACACTCTCGGCAAAAACGAGGAGGAGCAGATTGAGCATCTTACAACAATGCTTGACGGTTATTTTGAGCAGGACGCTCACCACGTAAACGTAAACGTTCTTAACCGTGAAAAGCTTATCGCAGCTATGAACGACCCGACTCTTTATCCGTCACTTACCATCCGTGTAAGCGGTTACGCAGTTAACTTCAACAAGCTTACAAGAGATAAGCAGGAAGAGGTTATCGCAAGAACATTCCACAAATCAATGTAAGAATGTTTGAATAATCATTAAACCCATTGAAGTCATTGTATTTCAATGGGTTTTGTGTTATCCTATTACTATGGACGAAAAGCTGCTGAAACGAAAGCCAAACAGGTTAAATAAGTTTGATTACAGCCAAAACGGTGCGTATTTTATAACGATATGTACAAAAGACAGAAAATGCATTTTAAGCGTTCCTTCTACGACCGCATAATACGAAATGAAAGGGATTATCTTGACATTTGGCAGTACATAGGGTAACGATAAATTTTACAATAAGAGAGATGATACAAATGGCTAATATACATTCCTTTGAATCTATGGCGGCGCTGGACGGCGAAGGCATTAGGTACGATATTTTCTTCACCGGATGTCCGCTGAGGTGTGCCTACTGTCACAACCCGGACACATGGTACCCGTCGCAAACGGATATGTCCGCCGAGGAGGTATTCAAAAAGGTTAAGCGTTACAAGCCGTATTTTAAAAACGGCGGCGGTGTAACCTTTTCAGGCGGTGAGCCTTTGCTGAACGCCGATTTTATAAATGAGATTTATCCTATGCTTAAAGGCGAGGGCATCGGCTACTGCATTGATACATCCGGCAGTGTGGCACTGACGGACAAGGTAAAAACCGCCATTGACAATGCGGATATGGTAATTCTTGATATAAAATTTTATGACCCCGAGGATTACGAAAAATACACAAAGGGCGACTTTGACAAATTTATTGAAATCGGCAGATACTGCACCGAAAAGGGCAAGCGTATGTGGCTTCGCACCGTCATTATTCCCGGCGTGAACGACACCGAGGAGGATATGGAAGGGTACGCACAGCTTGTTAAGCAGTTTAATTTTGAGCAGTACGAGCTTTTGGCGTTTCACACAATGGGATTTTTTAAGTATGATAATCTTAAAATTGACAATCCGCTGAAAAACACCGAGCCTATGAACAAAGCACGGCTGGCAGAGCTTCAAAAATATCTTAACAAAATACTAAAGGAGAAAAACAAAATATGAAGGTTTTACTTGTAAACGGCAGTCCAGAGGAAAAGGGATGCACCTATACCGCCCTGAGCGAAATTGCAAGCACTTTGGCAGAGGAAGGCGTTGAGTCGGAAATTATGTGGCTTGGCAAAACGCCCGTTAACGACTGTATCAACTGCGGCGGCTGTGCAAAGCTTCGTAAAAACCGCTGTGTTTTTGATAACGATATTGTTAACCGACTGTTAGAAAAAGCGGAGGAATGCGACGGCTTTGTGTTCGGCTCCCCTGTTTATTACGGTCACGCCGACGGCAGAATTTTGTCAGTGCTTGACAGGGCATTTTTCTCCGGCAACAGAATATTTAAGCACAAGGTTGGAGCGGTAGTTGTATCCGCACGCCGTGCAGGCACCACCTGTGCCATTGACGATTTGATGAAATACCTTACCATTTCTCAAATGTTCGTTGTGTCATCGCAGTATTGGAATATGGTGCACGGCTTCACACCGGAGGAGGTTATGCAGGACGGCGAGGGTATGCAGACAATGCGTGTGCTTGCACGTAATATGGCGTACCTTTTGAAATGCCTTGACGCCGCCAAGGACATTGAAAAGCCCAAAACAGAAAAACGAATTATGACAAATTTTATATGATTACATAAAACACCGCAGGGAAACACAAGCTTCCCTGCGGTTATTTTGTGAAATATTATCCTAATGCTACGTCAAGGGTCATCATAAGTGTAAAGCCTAAAGCAAAAAGGATTGTGCCGATGTTGGAGTGAGGAGGCTCCGACATTTCGGGTATCAGCTCCTCAATTACAACGTACATCATTGCGCCGGCGGCAAAGCTCAAAAGATAGGGCAAAAGCGGTGTTATTACGCCTGCCAGCAGGATTGTAACAACGGCGGCTATCGGCTCAACTGCGCCGGACAGCATACCCATAATAAAGGCTTTGCCCTTGCTTGTGCCTGCTTCCTTTACAGGCATTGAGATTATAGCACCCTCAGGGAAATTCTGTATGGCTATTCCCAGCGCAAGTGTGAGAGCGGCGGAGGAGCTTATTTCAGCCTTACCGGACAGCCAGCCTGCAAACACAACGCCCACAGCCATACCCTCGGGTATATTATGCATTGTTACCGCCAGCATAAGCATTGTGCTTTTCTTAATTTTGCTTTTCGGACCTTCTTTTTCGTTGGTTAAATGCATGTGGGGTATTGTTTTATCAAGAACAAGCAAAAACAATATACCAAGCCAAAAGCCAACAACAGCAGGAACAAATGCGAATTTGCCCATATCTGAGGCATTGTTCATTGCCGGTATAAGCAGGCTCCATATTGAAGCCGCTACCATTACTCCGGCGGCAAAGCCTGTCAGTGCTCTCTGTACCTTTTGATTAAGTCCTTTTTTAAGCAGGAATACACAGGCGGAGCCCAGCGTTGTGCCTAAAAACGGCAAAAGTATTCCCTGTATCGTTTGAAGCGTCATAACAATAATCAGAAGCTTTCCGCAACTTCGGCAATGTGCTCTGCACTGAGACCGAACTGCTTGAGCAAATCCTTGGCAGGTCCGGAATGACCGAACTCATCGTTAACGCCGATTCTCTTTACGGGTGTGGGGCATTTTTCCGACAGAGCGGCGCAAACCGCCTCGCCGAGACCGCCGATAATGCTGTGTTCCTCAACAGTAATTACCTTGCCGGTCTTTTTTGCCGATGCGATAATCAAATCCTCATCAAGAGGCTTGATTGTTGCAATATTAATAATTTCTGCATCAATGCCTTTGTCTGCAAGCATTTTGCCTGCCTCAATGGCTTCGGCAACCATAAGTCCGTTGGCAACGATTGTAACGTCCTTGCCCTCTTTTACGACCTCGCCTTTGCCGATTTCAAATTTATAATCATCATTGTGGAAAACAGGAACGGCAAGTCTGCCGAATCTGAGATATACAGGTCCTTCGTAAGCGTAAGCGGCTTTAACAGCCTGCTTTGCTTCAACATCGTCGGCAGGGCAGATAACAACCATACCGGGAATTGCTCTCATCAAAGCAAAATCCTCACAGCACTGATGGCTTGCGCCGTCCTCGCCTACGCTTATACCTGCGTGAGTTGCACCGATTTTTACATTGAGATGAGGGTAGCCGATTGAATTTCTAACCTGCTCAAAGGCTCTGCCTGCTGCAAACATTGCAAAGCTTGATGCAAAGGGAACAAGGCCCATTGTGCTTAATCCTGCCGCAACGCAAACCATATTTGCCTCTGCAATTCCGCAGTTAATATGGCGGTCGGGATATGCTTTTTTGAAAATGCCTGTTTTTGTAGCTGCCGAAAGGTCTGCATCAAGAACAACAAGCTTATCTGCGCCCTCGGCTGCAAGCTCTTTTAATGCGTTACCGTAGCTTTCACGGGTAGCAATATTCTTAACCTCTGCCATTATTCCGCCTCCAATTCTGCAAGTTTTGCCGTCAGTTCGTCCATTGCAATTTTGTATTCTTCGTCGTTAGGTGCCTTTCCGTGCCATCCCACTTCGTTTTCCATATAAGATACGCCCTTGCCTTTAACGGTTTTCATAATTATTGCAAAGGGCTTATCCTTTGTGTCGTGGAATTTGGCAAAAGCCGCTTCAATCTGTTCAAAATCATTGCCGTCAATAGTAACAACGTCAAAGCCGAATGCCCTGAGCTTTTCATCAATAGGCTCGGCACTCATTACCTCGTCACAGCTTCCGTCAATCTGGAGTCCGTTGGAGTCAATGATTACGCAGAGATTGTCAAGCTTGTACTGAGCGGCAAACATCATTGCCTCCCAAACCTGACCCTCTTCAATTTCGCCGTCGCCCAAAAGGGTATAAACATTAATGTCTTTGCCTAAATATTTTGCGCCCTTTGCCATTCCTGCGGCGGCACTGATGCCCTGGCCGAGAGATCCTGTGCTCATATCAACACCGGGAACAGTGTTCATATTGGGATGACCCTGAAGATATGAACCGATATGACGCAGGGTTTTCAAATCCTCAACAGGGAAAAATCCCTTGTAAGCCAGTGCGCTGTAAAGACCGGGAGCACAGTGACCCTTTGACAAAACGAAACGGTCTCTGCCGTCCCATTTCGGGTCATCGGCCTTGTAATTAAGCTCTTTTTCGTACAGATAAGCGAAAACATCTGCGGAGGAAAGAGAACCGCCCGGATGTCCTGCCTTTGCTGAGTAAGTGCTTTCAATTATGCCCATTCTGATTTTTACGGCAAAAATTTCCAGCGCTTTTTTGGTTTTATTGTCCATAGCAAACTCCTTTTTATATATTTTGTTGCACCGAAAAGCCTTCGGCGTTGCTTTCACCTTTTTATTGTATCAAAAAATTATAAATAGTTCAATATAAAATAGTCATACTTCGCCGTAAAAGTATGCATAAACCAAACTATTTTAAGAAAAATAAATAAAAATTAAAAAACCACTTGCCAAATACCGTAACCTGTGGTATAATGCAATGCGTTGAAAGACAAATAGCGGTGTAGTGTAAGGGTAGCACACCAGACTCTGACTCTGTTTGTAAGGGTTCGAATCCTTTCACCGCTGCCAATGAAGAGAAATCCGAACTTCACCATTATAGGTGATACATTCGGGTTTCTTTTTCATTTACCGATTAGGAAATAGTTTAGGCAGGTAGCTTAGTGCTGCCTGCCATTTTTGTTATTATTTATTCTTTTGTTCTTCAAAGTATTTTTGTATTGACGGATATATGAATTCTGCCATTGCATCAACAATATCCTTAGGCACATTCTTTATAAAGAAATCTGTGTTGTCGATTGGTATGTTTTCAAATTCAAGTGTTTTCTTTGTTGCCATGTGGCAACATTCTTTCGTTAATTATTTGTTTTCCGTTTCATCCTTTCTCTAATTCAGTATTTTATTCCATGTTTTAATTATATTTTTCATAGTGTTTTCCTTTCGGTTTATATTGTTTTGCCCTTTGGCAACCATACAATACCGCAAAGGATATTCAAAGTCAAATTAAATATTATATAATTACAGCGACAGATACTTGTACTGTCGCTGAGAGGAGAAACATATGGAGTATTCGTTACGAATTGACTTGGCAATTTGTTTGAATACGGAGTATGTTTGGACGAGGGTGTGGGCTTCTGCCCGTAATAAAGGTGTTCGGCGGAACGCCGAACGCTCTGCTTGTCTTAGTTAACCTTAGTTAAAACTGAGAAAGTTCAAGCACAAAATTGGAATACTCCATTTATGCCTAAATCATTGAGATTTTTTTGATTTTTGTTACAATATGGAACAGAGTTGGAACGGCACTTTCAAAAATGGAATACTCTTTTATCCTGAATCTTTATCGACCTTGCAAATAATTGCTAACTTGGGTTGTTTTTCTTCATTATCGCGTTCTCGTTGTCTTCTCAAAAAACGCTCACAAATTGCCTACAATCGAGTTATATTATCAATTCGATTACTTATCCCAAAATGAGAAAAATTTTCAAAAAAGTTCTTTCCTATTGTTATTATATAATTTTTCATACCAGGGTTAGCCCAATTTTTTAGAAAGGGGTTTTTATTGTTTGTGTGCAGTCTAATGCTCCCGGTGGGTACATCATATGCACCCTATCTATAATAAATTGCACTTGGATATTATGTAAATTTGTGGTATTATCTATATAAGTACAAGGAGTTGATTTTTATGGCAGATTGGAATGCTGAATTATATAGCAAGTTCTTAAAAGACAGAACACAGCCTTCAATAGATTTGGCTAATAGAATTACATTGGACAATCCTCAATCAATTATTGATATTGGTTGTGGACCTGGAAATAGTACGAGAGTACTGAAAGATAAATTTCCAAATGCAAGAGTAATCGGCGTCGATAGTTCAAAGGATATGATAAAAACAGCTAAAAGTAATTATAATGACATTGAATTTATGTTGTTTGATGCCTGCAAAGATTTTGATAAGCTAAATGATAAATTTGACATTGTATTTTCAAACGCTTGTATTCAATGGATACCTAATCACGAAAAGTTACTCGCTGATATGATGGGTATTTTGAATGATGGCGGCATGCTGGCTGTTCAAACACCTATGAATTACAAGGAACCGATACACATAATAATTGAGAAATTAGTTAGTTCTGATAAATGGAAAAAATACTTTCCCAATCCGAGAGAGTTTTACAATCTAAAACAAGAAGAATATTTTGATTTGCTCTCAAATATTTCGAGTGATTTTACGATTTGGGAAACTGTGTATTGCCATAGAATGCCATCACATGAAAGCATTATGGAATGGTATAGAAGTACAGGCTTGCGACCGTATCTTTCTGCTCTTTCGGGTAAGAAAGCAAAAGAACTAGAAAAAGATGTTTTTGTAGAGGTTCAAAAGGAATATCCTATTCAAAAAAACGGTGAGATAATTTTCAGATTTCCAAGATTTTTCTTCATTGCAACAAAGTAGGTGAATACAAAATGTTAAAAAACAAATTTGACAGCAAGCTCATACAGGATGAGCAGATTAAAAATCTATATGATATGGCAAAATCGGTAGCAATACCAAAAGTTATAAATGAGCAAATGTGCTCAGGTGGAGTAGGCGCGGCTGTTTTAACGAAACAAGGAAATATTTACACAGGTGTTTGTATAGATACAGATTGCTCACTTGGTATGTGTGCAGAAAGAAATGCGTTATCAACAATGATTACAAATGGCGAGTATGATGTTGAGATGGTTATTGCAGTTACTAAAGTCGGTAAGGTAATACCACCTTGCGGTGCCTGTCGTGAATTTATGTGGCAACTGAACAATTCAAAAGATATTAAAGTTATTGTGGATAATGAAGGGAACGGTTGTTAATCTTGAAGATTTAATGCCATATCCTTATTAAAACACTTGTGAGGACAAATGATATGGTTCGTTTAGAAGCAATAAATCCAGATAATTGGAGACTCGGTCTGAAAGTTCGTGACGACCAAAGCAAATTTGTTTCGGACTCAAACAGAATTTTGGCAAGAGCTTACGCTTTTCGTAATAACAGAAGCCAAGCCTTTGTAATCTATGATGACGAAACACCTATCGGAATGGCTATGTACTACGACCTCGACGATGCGTATGATTTCAGTCAATTTTTTATTGATGAAAGATTTCAAGGTAAAGGATACGGGTTTAAAGCAGCCGAGTTAGTTCTTCAAAAAATGAAAGATGACGGAGTTTTTGATAGAGTAAATTTATGTTATGTTGATGGGGACGAAACAGCAAAAAATCTTTATTTGAAGCTTGGTTTTCACCATACAGGAGAAACTGATGGTAATGAGATTGTGATGGAAAAGATACTGCGTAAAGGATAAATTATGAATATAAAATTAGTAAAGTTAACAAATGAATACAAAGAGCAATTGTTTGAGATGATGGACGAATGGACATCTTATGACGAAAAGATAATTCCTACATCTATCGCTATCAACGATTATCACTCTTTTGATTACTATATGAACAACTTATGCAGAGATAAGGAAATCAACGGAATTGTACCTGAAACTACTTACTTTTGTTTAGATATTGATAGAAACATTTTCGTTGGTGCAGTAACTATAAGGCATTATCTTACAGAGAAACTATCTAAAAACGGTGGACATATAGGAGACGGAATTAGACCGAGCGAAAGAAGAAAAGGCTACGCCACTGCAATGATAGGGCTCGCATTACAGGAGGCAAAAAAGCTCGGAATTGATAAAGTGCTAATGTGTTGTGAAAAACAAAACATTGCAAGTGCAAAGAGCATAATGAACAATGGTGGTAAATTAGAAACGGATTATGTTTTTGATGGTGTTGTTAAGCAAAGATATTGGATAGATAATGATTGATAATTAAGGTGGTATTATGATAAAACCGAACGCACTGAAAAAAGGAGATAAAATTGCAATTGTAAGTTTGTCTTGGGGAGGATTAGGAGATGAAAAACTAATCCATAAGTACTATATTGCAAAAGAAAGATTGGAAAAAGATTTCGGGCTAAATGTTATTACTATGCCAAACGCACTTAAGGGCAGCGAATTTGTATATAATCATCCTGAACTTAGAGCAAAAGATTTAATGGATGCTTTTAAAGATGAATCAGTAAAAGGCATATTCTGTGCTATCGGCGGAAGCGACTCAATAAGATTGTTACCTTACATAGACTATGATATAATAAAGAATAATCCTAAAATCTTTATGGGATATTCAGATACAACGGTAAGTCATTTTATGATGAGAAAAGCAGGATTAGTTTCTTATTACGGTCCGTCGGTTATGTGCGAATTTGGCGAATATGTTAAAATGTTTGATTATACTAAAGAGGCTGTAGAAAACATTTTATTCAAAGACACAACGAATTACGAAGTAAAGTCCAGCGATTATTGGTCGGATGATTTTGTGGATTGGAAAGAGAAAAATAAAAATCGTTCAAAAAAATTGTGTAAAGAAAAGCACGGATACGAAATTATAAACGGTTCGGGTATTATTACCGGAGAACTAATCGGCGGTTGTCTTGATGTGTTTCCAATGATTATCGGCACAGAAATCTGGCCTAAATTAGATGAATGGAAAGACAAGATTTTACTGATTGAAACAAGTGAAGAAAAACCAAAGCCAGATTATGTTCTGTATTATTTAAGAAATTTAGGAGCACAAGGTATACTAAAATCAATTAAGGGTATTATTGTTGGTAAACCTCAAGATGAGATGTATTATGAGGAATACAAAGATGTTTTCAAGAAAATCATTAAAGAATTTGATTGCGAACATTTAGGAGTAATCTACAATGTTAATATTGGTCACGCATCTCCAACAGGACTATTACCTTTGGGAATTGAATATCAAATTGATTTAGATAATAAAACTATTACTTTTAAAGAAAGTGGTGTAAGTATTTAACTATTGATTATACAAATGCTGACGCAATAACTGATAGTAAGGAAGAAAAACACGACAATACAATTCAAAGAACTATACTCAAAACAAACATGAATATGTTGAGTAAAGTTTTAAGAAATGTTTACGATGAAGTAAGGAGAAATAATATGAGATTATCAGATTTTTCGGTAAATAACTATAGAAGCATTACAACCGCACGAAAAATAAAAACAAATAATATGACTGTGCTTGTGGGAAAAAACAACGAGGGAAAATCCAATATACTTCGGGCACTTACATTAGCTATGGATATTATGAAATTATACTGTAATGATCCTAGGCCAACTCAAGTGTCTGTACAAAGATATTTGAAAAATAATTATTCATGGGAAAAAGATTATCCTGTATCTTTGCAAGAACGTAAACCAAATGGCGTTTCATCAATTGATTTAAATTTTGAACTTGACGAAAAAGATATCGCTACAATTAGAGCAATGACTGGTATACGACTTAGCGGTTGCGTTCCTGTAAGAGTAACTACAAATGGATTAACAGCAAAAGTCGATATTCCCAAACGAGGAACTCCTGCGTTTTCGGATGTGGATAATAAGAAGAAAATTATTGAATATGTTTGTCACAGGATTGATTTTAATTTTATTCCCGCTATCCGTACAGAAAACGATGCATTAAAAGTTATACAATCACTTATAGAAAAATCATTAACTTCACTAGATGATAATCCTGAGTATATTAACGCAACGAAAAAAATTGAAGAATTACAACAGAAAGTATTAGATGATATATCTAGTCAAATCTTTAAACCATTAC
>JBJEPO010000108.1:0-11341 GCA_051881275.1 Eubacterium sp.
ATGTGCCCCGGAGGTACTGTTGTAGCCGCCGCCAGCGAGAAAGAGGGCGTTATTGTAAACGGTATGAGCTCTCTTGCCCGTGACGGTGAAAACGCAAATTCCGCATTGCTTGTAGGCATTGACACGGTTGATTTTCCGTCTGACCATCCCCTTGCCGGTATTTATTATCAAAGGGAAATTGAAAATACCGCCTTTAAGCTTGCCGGCTCCGATTACCGTGCACCGGCGCAGTTGGTGGGTGATTTTCTTCAGGGCAAGCCGTCCAAGGGACCCGGCAGTGTAAATCCTACCTGCCCCACCGGAGTAACCTACACCGACCTTGACGAATGTCTGCCCTCAAAGGTGTCTAAAACAATGAAGTCCGCCATTGTTGAAATGGATAAAAAGCTGAACGGCTTTAATATGTACGACGCAGTGCTGACGGCACCTGAAACAAGGAGTTCAAGCTCTGTGCGCATTTTGCGCAATGAATTTTTGCAGTGCAATATATGCGGAGCGTATCCCTGCGGTGAAGGCGCAGGCTATGCAGGAGGCATAGTTTCCGCCGCCGTGGACGGAATAAAATGCGCTCACGCCGTTCTGGACGATGAGCATTATTAAAAACAAAAAAAGGGTGAAGTTTTTTCAACTTCACCCTTTTTTATTATGCCTTTTTATTTTCTTTTTTTCCTATATTTATAATTCTTAACGCCACAGGGCTTAACACAATGTTGGCAATAAGTTCAAATACGAAATTAAATCCTACAAGACCGACAATCATATATGTACCTACATTTTCCATTCCTGCTGCTGCCGCCCATCCTTTAACCGTATCAAGGAAGAACAACTGACATCCTAACAGAAATACGCCTGTGTTCACCACCGGACAAACAACTGCCGCCGCAATAACGGCAAGGTATTTGTTAAACTTCTCAAGCGCTTTGTAAGCAAGTCCTGCAAATGTGCCGGCAAGAGTACCTTTAAGCAGTACGGTGATTACAGTACCGATTGCATTTACCGTAAGAAATGCCGCCGCATCGCCTGACGCCAGCACCGTTACGCCGAATACAAGTCCAAGCCAGGCTCCTGCTCCGATGCCGTAGATTGCTGTTCCCACAACGATGGGAATGAGTACAAGTGAGACTGAAAACGGTCCGAATTTGATGAAGCTGCCAAGTAGCTGCAGTACCACCACAATCGCCGTGAACAGTCCGAGTCCTACGACTTTTTTTGTGTTTTGTTTCATATTGAGTTTTCCTTTCTGCTACCGTTCCAAAAACAGCCTGCCAACACAAAAGCAAGCAGTTCCGAGAAATCATTTTTTCCTCTGCGGATACAGTGCGGTGATATTATATAACAAAAACCTTTTTCCGTCAATGAGCTAAAATAAGAAAATTTAATTAAACTTTTTACTTAGAACAGCCAAAAAAACAAGCAATAAAACCACACCTAATGCAAGAATTCCTAATCCTATTGTATAAATAGAATCCAAGTTTGATGAGCTCACAACCATTAAAACAATTCCAACAACAATTAAGATTGTCGATGATACAATCATAATTAATCTCGTTTTAATTTCGGAACGCTTGGCTTTTTCCTTTTTTTCTTCATCCTGTATTTTTTTTAATTCATTGTATTTGCAAATACAAGATTTCAATTTTGATATCAAATAACACCTTATTTGATTATAATTAGTTTGTTCAATTTCTAAAATTGAACAAATATCCTTCAATAGATTATTATATCCTATCTCTTGACTTATACCTTCATAATCATTTTTTGATAGAAAACAATCCGCCTTGTTTTCCAAGTACTCATCTATTTCTTTTTCGTTACAGTTTTTCCAACTTTCATCATGAAAAATATTATTTATTATCTCCTCTTCTGTCAATTCTTTATTTGCAAAATGATTATGTATTTCTTTAAAATTATTAACTATAATTGACAACTTCAACTTATAATATTTAAACTTGATATTTTGTGCGCTTTCACAACAAATAACACTTAATGCATTAAATGTACATTTATATTTATTTAAACTTTCGGATATCGGTTTATAAATAATAATATTACTGTCAATTTTTGAATTCAATGCTTTTATTATTTCAGTTTTTAATTGGAAATAGTGCTGTATTGCATCCATTTCTTTATTATAAAATCCGTTTTCCAAAGCATAAATATAAGCATTTTCATTAAATGGACAAACAGAAATAGCATTGCATATTACCGAATATTTATCATCAACCATATAAAAATTTTCAAGGATATCGTTTGATCTTTTTAAATTAATATTTTGAATTTTAGAAGCATCAAAAAGTTTATTCATATCAAGAATATTAATATATTTCAGTAATAAATGATAATAGCATTTTTTGATTGATTCAATCATTTGTGGAATATATGTTTCCAAAAAATATTTTTTATTATCTAATTTAATATTGTTTTCTTTCTCATCACAAAGTTTTTTGCTTAGCTCTTGATATATTTCTTGAGTTTTTTTCGTTTCATTTTCTAATGTTATTGCTGTCATATAGCTATATATCAAAGCATCCATAACACTATCGGTAATAATACCAAAGGCTATTCCTTGAGATTCCGAGTTAGAAGTTTTTTCCGCTTTCAAAAGCTCGCTTTTAAATACATTTTCATGTTTTGATTCAACTTCAACAGCATTATTATAATATTCAACGGTATTTGTAATCATCTCATTATATCCCATGTTGTCATAAAGAAAATCATTTTTGGTAACATTGAAAATTGATTGTTTATACAATAAGCTAATATAATGGGCAATTTTGTTATTGATTTTTTGTTTCAAATTTTCAAATGGAACATCCGGCGTAAAAGCATTATACGCATCATCTAAATATTGTTTTGCAGTTTCATCACAAGCATTTTTTGAATCTATCAACAAATCGCTAAACTTTTTAATATCTTCATCAATTTCAATTTTTAAGTTATTCAAAGTAAATGTTTTCATTTTTTCTCCTGAAAATAATAAATGTAATGTAAACTAAAAAGATATATATTTATATATTACTATTTTTCATATAGGATTACAAGTAGGATTACGAGCGATTATTACAAATATTTCAATTCTGTCCTTTAATTCTTTTAAGTGCATTTTTCTCTAATCGGCTGACTTGTGCTTGGGAGATGCCCACTTCTTTAGCGACCTCCATTTGTGTTTTGCCCTGCATAAAGCGCAGATACATTATATTGCGCTCACGGTCGTCAAGCTTTTTGATTTCGTCCTTTATCATTATTTCGTCTATCCAGTCCGTGTCGGTGTTGCTGTCGCCCACCTGGTCCATTACATATATAGTATCACCGCCGTCGGAATATACAGGCTCGTAAAGGGAAACGGGGTCAACAATTGCCTCCAGAGCAAGAACAACATCGCTCTTTTTCATATCAAGCTCCTTGGCGATTTGCTCCACGGTAGGCTCCTTGCCGTACTCGTTGGTGAGCTTTTCCTTAACCTGCATTGCCTTGTATGCCGTATCACGCATTGAGCGAGAAACCCTGACGGCATTATCGTCCCTAAGGTAACGGCGTATTTCGCCTATACACATTGGCACGGCATAAGTGGAAAAACGCACATTCAAATCAAGATTAAAATTATCTATCGCCTTAATCAGTCCGATAACGCCCACCTGAAACAGGTCGTCCATATTTTCGCCCCGGTTAGAAAAACGCTGAACAACGCTGAGCACAAGGCGGAGATTGCCCTCTATCAGCTTATCTCTGGCGGATTTGTCGCCGTCGTGGGCAAGCTTGAGAAGTCTGATTTTCTCCTCCTCGTTTAAAACCTTAAGCTGTGAGGTATTAATTCCGCAAATTTCCACCTTATTGTACTGCACATATATCATCCTTTAATTTTTTATGTATATGCACAGAATTTTTACATAGCAAAACCCCCTGCTCATATTATGAGCAGAGGGCTTTAAATTTATTATGCAAATTACTTTTTAGTTGTTATTCTTTATCCTTTTTGCCGTAATCCGACTCAAGATTTATCTGGCCGGATTCTGTTGCCTGGAATGCAGTTTCGGGGTTAAAGTCTTTTTCGGGGAAAATGACGTTAAGGAGAATACCTGCGATTGAAGCAACAGCAAGAGCTGTAAGAGTGATTGTTACAGAGCCGATTGTGAATGTAACACCGTTTGTAAGTCCCAGTGCAAGAACGAGAATAACTGCTGCAACGATAGTGTTACGAGCCTTTGAGAAGTCAACCTTTGCCTCTACCACGTTACGAACACCGATTGCGGAAATCATACCGTAAAGAACAAATGAAATACCGCCGATAATAGGTGTAGGAATTGAATAAATCAAAGCGGCAAACTTTGGTGAAAGTGAAAATACGATTGCAAAGTATGCTGCAATTCTTACTACTCTTGGGTCATAAACCTTTGAAAGTGCAAGAACGCCTGTATTTTCGCCGTAAGTAGTATTTGCAGGAGCACCGAAAAGTGAAGCGATTGTTGTAGCAAGACCGTCACCCAAAAGTGTTCTGTGAAGACCGGGGTCTTTAATATAGTTTCTCTCGCAGGTTGCGGAAATAGCGGAAATATCGCCGATATGCTCCATCATTGTTGCAATAGCGATAGGAACAATAGCAATAATCGCAGAGATAGCCTTTGATGAATCACGAACACCGCCGAATACAGTTGATGACCACTCAATAGGATTACCGAACCACGGAGCATCCTTTACACCGCTGAAATCAATAGCAAAGCTTTCAACACCGAAGCCGTTGCCCACAATAGCGGCAACAAGATATGAACCAACAATGCCTAAAAGAATAGGAATAATCTTTACCATACCCTTACCGAAGATGTTGAAAATAATTACAAGACCGAGTGCGATAATAGCAAGCCACCAGTTTGCAGAGCAGTTGCTGATAGCCGAGGGAGCAAGTCCCAAGCCGATTGCAATAATAATCGGACCTGTTACAACAGGCGGGAAAAGCTTCATAACCTTGTTAATACCTACAACCTTGATAATTGCGGCAAGAACAAGATAGAGAAGTCCTGCGCAGGCAACGCCCAGGCAAGCGTAGGGCAGCATTTCCTTATTTGCACTGCCGTCCTCTGCCATAGGAGCGATAGCGGCATAACCGCCGAGGAATGCAAATGATGAACCCAGGAATGCCGGCACCTTAAACTTTGTAAGGCAGTGGAAAAGCAGAGTTCCCAAGCCTGCGAAAAGAAGTGTTGTTGAAATTGAAAGTCCTGTAAGAAGCGGAACAAGAACGGTTGCTCCGAACATTGCGAACATATGCTGGAAGCCCAGCACTACCATTTTAGGTGCGCCAAGCTGGCGGGCATCGTAAATACCTTCCTTGCCCACTTTTATTTTTGATTTACCCATAGTATTCTATCCTCCCTGATTATTTTGTACCGAATATTCTGTCGCCTGCGTCGCCGAGACCGGGAACAATATATCCGTTTTCGTTAAGCTTTTCATCCATACCGGCGCAGAAAATATCAACGTCGGGATGTGCCTTTTTCAAGGCTCCAAGTCCTTCGGGTACCGCAATAAGACACATAAATTTAATACTACGGGGTTTGCGAAGCTTAATCTGACGAATTGCGTCAATAGCCGAACCGCCCGTTGCAAGCATCGTGTCAACTACAAATACGTCTCATTCCTCAATATCCTTTGGAAGCTTGCAGTAGTATTCCACAGGCATAAGAGTTTCCTCGTCACGATAAAGACCGATATGGCCTACACGTGCGGCAGGAACAAGTTTAAGACAGCCGTCAACCATACCCAAGCCTGCACGCAAAATCGGTACGAAGGCAAGCTTTCTGCCGGCAATGTGATTGCAGCTTGCAACACCGCAGGGTGTTTTAACCTCAATCTCTTCCATAGGAAGATCTCTGGTTGCTTCGTAGGTCATAAGCATTGCGATTTCGTTAACAAGTTCACGGAAATCCTTTGTGCTTGTCTCAATATTACGAAGAATACTGAGCTTGTGCTGAATAAGCGGATGGTCAAAAATTACGACCTTTCTCTCCATAACGCACACTCCTTTTTTATTTTATCTTTTTAATAATATCAAATTCAACATAATATGACAATAAAAGTTACACATTTGTAAACAAATAATATTCATTTTTTTATTGTTTCAATCATATTATCAACCAAGGAGAGGATAATATGTTAACAGCACTTCTATCATTTTTAAACGCTCAAGTGCTTTATTTAATACTGCACATACAAAACACCTCGTCATTTCCGAAGCCGCTGAGCAGTAAAGAGGAAAAAATACAGCTTGAAAAAATGGCGCAGGGTGACAAAAACGCAAGGGCAACGCTTATTGAGCGAAATCTGCGTCTTGTCAGCCATATTGTAAAAAAATATTATTCAAAAACGAACGACAACGACGACTTAATTTCAATCGGCACAATAGGGTTGATTAAGGCAATAGATTCCTTTGACAGCAGCAAGGGCATACGTCTTGCAACATACGCCAGCCGATGCATTGAAAATGAGATACTGATGTATTTTCGTGCCAACAAAAAATCCGGGAATGATTTATACTTATCCGACACTATTGAAACCGACAAGGACGGAAATCCCCTTACAATAGAGGACACGGTAAGCGACAGCACGGATTTGGCGGAGGATTTGGAGACGAAAATACGCTGGGAAAGGGTGGCAAAAATTATTGAAAATATGGAGGATGAACGGGAACGGGAAATAATTATTCTCCGCTACGGACTAAACAACAAAAAACCGCTGACACAACGGGAGGTTGCGCAGCGGCTGAACATAAGCCGTTCTTATGTATCAAGAATTGAAAAGAAGGTATTAAACGACATAAAAGCACGTGTAAAATAATCACATAATATCGGTGATAATATCAATACCGTTTTCGGAAAATACGGCTTTTACACCGTTACAGTCGGCAGAAGCGTAAAGCTTTGCGCCGGCTGTTTTTTTAAGCAATGTTCGTACTACCGGGTCGGTGTTTTTCAGTTCATTGAAAAACACGGCATAATCCGGCATCAGGCACTTAACCCAATAGGGAGATGTTGAAAATGTATATCCGTGGTGACCTACCTTAAGCAAATCCACCTTGCCAACCTTTTTACCTATACTGCGCTCACCGCCGTTTTTATAGTTCATATCACCTGCCAAAAGTGCCTTTTTGCCAAAGGCTTCAGCAAGCGTAACAACAGAATTTACATTTTCGCCGTATTTAAAACGTGGCTTTTTGTATTCTCCGTTATAAAAAGTGATTTTAAAGTCGCCCAAATTAAAGGTATATCCCTCAAATTTTTCAACTATGGGAACATGGTGCTGATTTAGTGCGTCCTTCATTTGAGTATAAACCTCAAGGTTATCCCAGCGTTTAACCTCATAGGCAAAAATATTTTCCTGATGATATGGCTTAAGAAAGGCTTTTTTTACAATTACATCGGGATGATTGATAACCGTATCAAATCCGCCTATATGGTCGCTGTGGCAATGGGTGCCCATAACGAAATCAAGGGTTACCTTGCCATCCTCGCCACGACAGTTTTTCAAAAGATAATCGCAGACAACGTCCTCATAGCCTTTAAGCTTAAGGTGAGGCTTATCGGCAGGATAATCATTATCCTCGGCGGCGTCAATCATTGCAAATCTGCCGTTGCTTTCAAGAATAATACAGTCGCTGTGGCCTGTATTTAAAAAATGAATTGCACTACTCATTATAATACTCCTCCATAAAGCACATCACATTTTCATCATTTGAGCAAATGATTTCATCGGCAATGCTTTTTAGCTCGTCACAGGCATTGCTTACGGCAAAGCGTCTTCCTCCGGCGGCATTAAAGAAAGTAATATCGTTTTTGCTGTCCCCTACCGCCGACACGGAATTTATATCAATTCCGGCGATTTCGCACAGCTTTTTAAGTCCGGTGCCTTTATTGACGCCCTTATTCATTATTTCAAGATTATTAATCATTGAGGTGGTAATTTCAAGCTCGGGAAATTCTCTTTGCAGGCGGGCATAACATTCCTCCCGCTCCGACATATTTCTAAACAAAACATTGAGAAGCTCCAGCTTAAACGTACTGTCGTCAAGACGGTTATTGAAGTTGCTTAAGGTTTTTCTGCTTTTGTACATTTCCGGCAGAAAATCCGCCTGAATTTTATAATAGGCAAAGCTTTCGTCGCTGTATTTTGCTTCGTCATCGTAGGGAATGCCGTAGGAATAAAATTCAATAAAGGTATCATATTCATTTAAAATATCAAAAACCCTTTTAGCCGTTGCACGTTCAATGGGCGAATAGTAAAGCATACCCTTGACACGGCTTTCAATACCTGCGCCGTTGGAATAAACGAAGTAATCTATATACTTACAATTTCTGATTTCGGCGGGAATTTCATACAGTGTTCTGCCGGTTACGATTATTGTTTTTACGCCGATTTTACTGAGTCTTTCAACGGCTTCAAGATTTTCTCGGCTGACGGTGGTATCACTTTTAAGAAAGGTTCCGTCAAGGTCCGACGCAATAACTGATTTCATATAGGTTTTTTCCTTTTTCTGAATTTGAATTACAAAACGCTCGGCAGGATAAGTCCATATAGTAGGAATATTGATTATAACAAATTTTGCAATAATCTCCGTTACAGGATTTGACAGGTCGTGCGCCGTCATAAAGCTGCCGAAAACGCCGCCGATATATGAGCTTACCAGAATGTTAAACACAGCAAGAATAAAATACAAAACACTGCTGTAAACCGGGTTAACATTAGAATGAAAGGTAATCTTTCTGTTTATAAGATAGGCAGCAACATAGCCGGCAGTTGTTGATATAAGATAGGAGTACAAATAGCCCTGATATTTTATACCCAGCAGTGACAGTAAAGCACTGTCCGGCAGGGGCAGGCTGTTATATGATTTAAACACCGCATAAAGCAGTACCATATAAACAGCAATATCAAGGGCAGAGGTAACCACAACGGTTATATTGAATTTAAGAAATTTCCATAATTCGGAATGCTTTTGTGAAAAGGTTTTCAGTGACATATTAATTTTCGGTTGTTTTTTTCTTTCTGTGAATTACAAATCTGTTCAGCGGATAAGTCCATATTGTAGGAACAGTCATAACCACAACCTTTGTCAGCATTTCAACAAACACATTGTCCCAGCCGTTATTCTTGATAACAGTGCCGAGAAACGCACCGAACCAGGTGTTAAAGGCAATAGTGCAAACCACCATAACGGCGTAAATTATTGTTGACAAAACAGGATTTGCATCCGCTTTAAAAGTGAGCTTACGGTTCATTATATATGCCGCGGCATAGCCGATTGTGGCCGAAATTGCATAGGAATACAAATAACCCTTATATTCAATTCCCAAAAATGACAATATCGGGTTATCGGTAACAGGAACCTCATTAAGAGATTTAAACACTATATACTGCAAAAACATAAACACGCCCAATTCCAAAACGGAGGTGCTTGCGCCGGTAAAGGAAAATTTTATGAATTTCCATATTTCCTTGTGCTTGTCAATAAACTTCATAAACTTTTCTTTCACTTGCTTTTTTCGCTCCTTTCGGCAATAAGCACTGCGATTATTGTAATCAAGGCAAGTATTCCTGCAGTTATAAGGCAATATCCGACAAAGCCGGCAATATTCATTCTGCCGTGTATATTGCATACCAAGGTGACGCCAGATGCAAACAGGGCAATGACAGAAACGGCGATAAAAAGAATTCTTTTATTAATGTTGTTAAATAACTTACTTTTGCTTTTATCTTTTACAGGTATTTCGTTCGGTATATTGTTAATTACCGCCGGTTTTTTTACTAAAGTGTTCATAACAGTTACATCCTTTCTTTAGGGGAACGGTAATAATCGGATTTGATTATTATAGTTACCCTATATTTGTAACTATTATCAACCTTTATGATTAAGATTATATTTTGAAAATGTTAAATTCGTGATAAAAAAACTGTGAAAGAAAGCAATAATAAATCGCACACCCTCACAGCTTTATTTTATTATGTTACGCCTTACTCAGCTTTTGCATCGTCTAAAGCGGTCATTACCTCGGGCACATCAAATGCACCGTCAACAATCCAATAATTAAGGCTGAGGCATTTAGACGCCGATACCTTTCTTACATCACCGCCGGACTGAACGGAAACGGGATTAATCATACCTGCCGCAAGAGCGTTATATACGGTTGCATAATCCTTATTATAATCGTCATTTTTAATTTTGTTGCCGTCCTTATCCTTTGCAGGATTTCCGTTTTCTCCAAGCTGATATTCTTCAATATTTTTACCTGTTACATAAATACAGTTATTGTTACAGCCTGCCGAAAGGATTGAACCGCCCTTATAGTCTTCAAGGCAAAGCTTAACTGCCGCACCGTAATCGTTAACAACGGAAGCATAGCAGTTATCCTTACCGCCCTGGTCAGTGCCTGAGCCGAAGGTCCAAACCTGATAATCAAAGTTTGTTGATGCGGTAAAGATTGAATCACTGTTGGCATTTCCGCCGGCAAACATCATTGTTACGCCGTCGTCGTACATTTTTTCGGCAACTGAGGAATAACGGTCAACCATTTCAAAGCTTGTATTATAGTTGTACTCATTATCCATTGCAATGCCGGTTGAAAGTCCCTGATTGTCAACATTTTCCCACTTGTAGAACATATATCCGTCCTCAGGGGGATCTGCAACAAGATTTACCGTATCACCGGCAACATAGGAGCCGGAGCCTGTGCCGTTTTCTACCGTAACGTCAAAGGTAGGAGTATCGGAATTTTTATATACGGGAACAAGTGTAACGCCCTTATCCGCAACAGAAACATTTGTAGATGAGCCGTTTACATCCTCAAGCACCGACTCGTCCTCAGTTTCCCAACGGTCAAAAACCTTACCGCTTTCAGCGGCAGGAGCACTAATCCAATTTGTTGAATCCTTGGAAACATTTACCTCACGATAAAGGGTTTCACCGTCGGACTGCATAATCTTAATAGGTACTGTATCTGCGTCAGCCCATACTGCAGTAATTGTACAGTCACAGTCGCCTACAAGAAGATTCATTGTTGAATCCTTTTTAGAGGAAATGTTAACCTTCTTGTCCTTAACGCCCTTGGTGTTGCTCTTAACCTCCCAATGGTCAAATATCTTGCCCTCTGCCGGGTCGTCGGCGATTATGGCAACATTTTCACCGTTGGTATATGTACCGGAGCCGAGGCCGCCCTCAACCTTAACGGTGAAGGTGTCCTCCTTCGCATCGGAAATTTTCTGATAAACAGGCTTAACGGTAAATGAATAATCGTAATCAAGCACTGCTGAATCGTAATCGGCATAATCAAGTGTTACGGGAATACCCTTTTCGTCA
>JBJEPO010000109.1:0-11036 GCA_051881275.1 Eubacterium sp.
CAGAATATCAAAAAATACAGCAAGTTGGTTAAAACCACTTGACTTTTTATAGGAGTAAATTATGAAAAAAGCCACAAAAAAATTGCTGTCATTAGCATTGTCAGCCGTAATGATTACTACAAGTGCGGTATTTCCTGCTTCTGCATTTGCGGCACAGGCTAAAAGCGACAACAGCGATGAAAAGAATTATGTAGAAGGCGAAGCAATCGTAATGATGAAAAAGGAATATTCATCAAGCGGTAAGCTTCTCTCTGCCAAAAATGCGTCATTGGGTGATGGCATTGTTGTTGAAAATTCCTGGAATTTCGGCAACACCTCTGACAACCGCTTAAAATCCGGTTCATCATCCGAAGAAAGCAGTGAGCTTTCCGACTACACAATAGCCAGCGTAAGCTCTGACACAATGACAACAAAGCAAATTATTTCAAAGCTCAATAAAAATGAAAAGGTTAAGTATGCTATACCTAACTTTATAAAAACTACTGAATCTACCGATGATACATACTCATCATATCAGTGGGCTCTTGATAATACAGGTCAAAACGGCGGTACTGCAGGTCTTGACGTTAAAGCAGATTCTGTATGGAGCACCTCTCAAACCGATGAAGAAGCAATTGTAGCAGTAGTTGATACCGGTATTGATTACAATAATGAGGAATTTACCGACAGACTTTGGGTTAATCCATACGGCTCAAAGCTTAACGGTAAATACGGCTATGACTTTTCCTACACTACTAATGACGGACAGCCTCTTGACGGTAACGGTCACGGTACTCATGTAGCCGGTATTATTGCCGCCGCCGCTGATAACCAAAAGGGTATCTCGGGTATTAATAAATCTAATGTTAAAATAATGGCACTTAAAGGACTTGATGATGACGGTGCAGGTGATGACGAGTCGCTTATTTCCTGCCTTGATTATGTTTGCCGTGCAGTAAAATTGGGCGCAAACATTAAGGCTATGAACTTATCCTGGGGCGGTTTTGGCACTGAATCCGAGCAAGAACTCTATGATATGATTTTTGATGAGCTTGGCTCCTACGGTGTGGTTACTTGCATTGCCGCAGGTAACGATGGCGTAGATATCAGTAATTTGAAGGATTACGAAATTTTTGAAGAAATGTTTGGAGAGAAGATTATAGTAACTCCGGCTTCTTCGGAAAGCAACTATGCCGTTACGGTGGCCGCTACTAATGAAAATGACGAGTTGGCTGATTTTTCAAACTATTCAAGTAAATATGTTGATGTTGCCGCACCGGGTGCTGACATTCTTTCAACAGTATCGTATGATTGCTTTAACCCGTCAATTTATACTGACGAACAGATTGACTCTCTTACATCTAATTTTAACGATTTTGAGGACACCTCAAGAGATAAGGGCTTCGGAAAAATTAATCTGCTTACTGAAAATCCAAATAATAAAGGTGTAATGGTTAGCAGAAATGTTTCGTCGGAAATATCCGATGATTATTTCGGAAGCTCCGACAGCGGTAAATCCTATAAAGTAACAATGAACGATGAAATTTCCGAGGACGAATCTCAATATTATATTTTATCCGTACCTTATACCCTTGATAACGAAAATGAAAATTACTCATTGAGTATGATGCTCAAAGGTAATAATTTTGCAGATATTGATGTATTTGATATACCGGCTTCTGTTGATGTATCAAAGCTCACCTATGAAGATTTGTTGACGGATTATTGCAATTTGTTTTCTACTTATTTTTATAAGGACCAAAGATATTGGGAGCATTATTTCTTTGATTGCGATGTTAAATATCTTAATGACTATGAAAAATCAACTCAGCGTCAGTTAGTATTTGTTATAACCTCATACAAAACCGGAACGGAATTTTATATTGACGATTTGGCAATAAGCAAGCAGGGTGCCGACAGCAAGGATTTCGGTAAATATGATTTTTATAACGGTACCTCCATGGCAACTCCTTATGCCGCAGGTGCGTCTGCTCTTGTTTCTCTTGCTTATCCCGATGCCTCCGCCATTGAAGTAATCAATATGATTAAAAACACAGGCAGAAGGTATGATTATCTTCAAGATAAGGTTGGGTCATCACGCGTTCTTTCACTTGATAATCTTGATAAAACTCCTCCGCTTATCAGCGAGGCTAAATATAATTCAGATAATAATGTTGTTATCAGCGGTGATTTGAAAAACACAACAGGTGTTAAAATTAATGGAAATGATGTAACTCCTATCACCTCTGACAGCAAAGAAATTGTTGTACCCGATAATTCATACAATACTAAGAAATGTACTGTTGAGGTTACAAACGCATACGGTACGGATGCAGACGAGTATCTTCTCCATTCAAAAAAGAGCTATTCAGAGCTTAAACTCGGTGCGTCAAATGTTTATATGGGCAATGTAATGATTGCAGGCGACCATTCATACATTCTTGACGGCGAGGGAACAATCATAGACGTATATTACGATGATTTGGACGAGGAATACGTTTATGACGATATGTGCGGAGAGGTTGACCACACAGCTCTGTTCGGTGACAATGTTAAGGAAGACCCGTCATTTGAAGGTGCCGCTTATCTTAACGGCAATATCTATTTCGTAGCGTCACTTCCTGTTACCTCCGCTAACTCAGGCTTAGTTCTTGGTTATGATAAGGTGTTCGGAAGCGTTAATATTGAAACGGAAACTACAAAGCTTCTTTGTGAAATTCCTGCAAATATTTCAAATTTAGAGGGCTATACTCTCGCCACATATAATGGCTCAATTTATCTTATCGGCGGTTATGACAGCTTTAATAACTGCTTCTCCGATACCGTTTATAAGTATTATTCTGGCAGCTTTATTAAAACCTCCTACAATCTCCCGTCATCAAGAGCTTACGGCAAATGTATTCAGTTTAAGGATAAGCTTGTTTATGCCTACGGTGCAGATAAAAACGGAACAATGCCATCATTCCTTGTTTTTGACGGCTCAAAATGGACTGAATCAAGTGTTAAATTTGACAGCGAGGATTATTCGGTTGTATATTCCTCCGACGGCACTAAGCTTAACTGCTATGAGGGTAACGTTGGATACGGAAATAACGGCGTTATCTGCAACGGTGCTTATGCTTACGGCTTAGGTGATACCTTTACCTATAACATCACCGCCGATACCGTTACTGCGTCGGCCTTCAGCTATGCTTCAAGCATTGGTGAGGATAAGCTTATCGGTACAACCCTGCCAAATGTTACAGGCGGAAAGTATGGTATTTTCTACGGAATTATGCAGGAATCATATTCAGCATTGATGCCTGACGACGATATTTTCTCTGCTTCCGGCACAAGCTATACAGACGATGATGATATTTATCCCGATATTATTGAGGGCGTTGACCTTAAAAACGCATTTAAGATTAATGTTACTACTTCATACCCGGAAATTGAGTATGACTACTTTATGGATAACTGCGAGGTAGTAGGCTCGGATAATATTTACGAGGCTTGGGGTAACTATATGACCGTTACCGCATACCCTGCAAGCGGTTATATTGTAACTGCAATTACTGCCACAGACAGTAATGGCAATGTTAAATCCTATACTGTTGACAGTAAAAACAGAGCAAAGATACTCGTTACGGACAGTCTTATGATTTCCGCAAAGGTTAAGAAGGTTGCTCCGGATAAGGTATCTTCACTTAAGGTTAAGTCAACCACATCAACCACCCATACTCTTTTCTGGAGCAAGCCTGCACGTGCTGCCGGCTATCAGGTGCAGAAGTATTCAAACGGCAAATGGACTACTGTTAAAACAATTAATTCCGCAGACACAACAACATATAAAATTTCCAAGCAGAGCGCAGGTACAGCTAAGTACAGAGTAAGAGCGTATTCGGTTTATAATTCAAAAACCTATTACGGCTCCTATTCATCAACTCTGTCGGTATATGTTCCGTCAAAGCAGAGCATTTCTTCCTTGAAAGCAGGCAGTAAATCCTTTACCGTTAAGTATAAGAAGAACACCTCTGCAAGCGGTTATCAGGTACAGTATTCCACAAGCAGTAAGTTTACAAAAGCCACCACAAAGACTGTTACTAAGAACTCAACCACATCATATAAAGTCTCAAAGCTTTCTTCAAAGAAAAAATATTATGTACGTGTTCGTTCTTATAAGACAGTAAACGGACAAAAGGTTTACGGTGCTTGGTCTTCTGCAAAGAGTGTTACAACAAAGTAAAGCATAGTAAAAAGGCATCCGGTTTTTCGGATGCCTTTATTTTTTATATCGTCTTTATTTGTATATTCTCTCTATTCTTGGATTTACAAGAAGCGGTGATATGTCAACAGAGGCAATGTCGCCTGCTTTAACATCACTGCCTGTAATGTCAACCGCAGTGTGCGAAAGTCCGATTTCTCCGATAACGTGAAACATTCTTCCGTTGATACGTACGTACATCTGCTGTTTTTTCAAAAATTTCTTGAATACGCTTAAAACGTAGCGAAAATCATATATTTCCTTTTCCTTTGCCAAGCCGAATCCGTCGTAATGACCAATGGGCACTATGGCAATTTTCGTTTCCCTCTTGGTTTTGTAAAGTCCGTTGTAGCCTATACTGTAACCGGCAGGTACAGTTTTTACATCAACAACCTCCGCCTCAAGACTGCCTAATCTGTTTAACCCTGTTTTGCTTCGTGTAATAACTCTGCCTGTGAATGCACTGCCTATTCTCACACTGTCAAGACAAACGTCCTCAACATTCAGCAAAGCAGGGGAGTTGGCGGCATGAATAACGCCGATTTCGCCCACTTCTTTTTCTATCTGCTTCATGGTGTCTTTAAACATTGTTAACTGCGCTTTTGTCAGCTCGCTGTTGCGAAAAGCAGAGGAAAAGTGAGTATATGCTCCCGTGAATTTTAAATTGGAAAATCCGTAGCATTTAATTGCTTCCTCAACCTGCGAGGGCATAAAGCCGTATCTGCCCATACCGGTGTCAATCTTTAAATGGCATTTTACTGTAACGCCTAATTCAAGTGCAGTATCATTCATTACCTCAGCCGCCTCAATAGAGCCGATTGTGGCAATACAACTGTTTTTTGCAATAGTTAAGGCTTCTTCCTTAACACAGGTGGAGCGCATAACGAGAATGTCTGCATCAGGTACAATTTCCCTTAAAACAGGAATATCCGTAACCTCCGTAACGGCAAAGGTGTTTATACCGTGCTCCCATAAAATTTTTGTCAGCTCGCATATACCGAAGCCGTAGCCGTTGCCTTTTACAACGCCGATAAGGGGAACTCCCGCTTTATTCTTTATTATTTCAATATTTTCATCAAGCTTTGCTTTGTCAATTACGTATCTGCTCATATTATCTTATCTTTTTCAGCACCTCGGTGCCCACATTGTAAAGTTTATATACGGGTTTGTTTATTACATAGTCAAATTCGCCAATAAATTCCTTCATATATCCGCCGAAGCCGTGCTTAAATCTCCACAGTCCGTAGTGGGGATTGTCGGGATTTTGACAGTCACCGCTGATACCGCCGAAGTCATAAACCTTGCAGCCGCATTCCATACCCCATTTAATCATTGCCCATTGAAGCGCATAGTTTGGATAAACGTTTCTGTGAGCGTTTGAGGAGGCTCCGTATTGATACTTCATTACATTTTGACCCCATTTGATGGCAAGAGTTCCTGCGATAGCCTGTCCTTCGTAATATGCCATATAAAGTCTTGCGTCGTCGGTCATACAGTCAAGTATTTTTTCAAAATACCACTTTGGTCTTGTGGAAAATCCGTCTCTTTCTCCGGTTTCACCCATAATTCTAACGAAGTCATCAAGTGCCTCTTTATTGCAAACCTTAACCTCTACGCCTTTTCTGGGAGCTTTTCTTATTCTGTTACGGTAGTCGGATTTAAAGGTCAGCATAAGCTCATCTTCGCTCATATCGTTGTAATCAAAGCAGTAAACAAATCTCGGCTGTACATTTTCAAAATCCATACATCCCGGGTTAAGCTCCGTAAATCCTTTTTCTATAAGGTGATTTTTATATGCTTGATTTTCAATAACAATTTCAGGGTCAATTTTAAGGCAGTACGCCTTGTATTCCTTGCCTATTTCAAGCACTGCGTCAAATAATTTGTCAAATGTATCAAAATCATCCTCGTCAGCAACAAATCCACGGCAGGCGTACATAAGCGAGTTTTTAATTACAGGGATGGAACGGATTAAAACAGCGGCGGAGCCTTTGATATTTCCCTCGTCATCCTTAAGCATAACTGCTTCCCATTTCCATGCGTCCTTTACCTTTGCCCATTTTGATGAGTGCTGAAAAAGTCCTTTAGGATGTCTTTTTATAAAGCTTTCGTATTCTTCAAGATTGTCTTTGTTTACTCTTTCAATCATTTTCAATCTCCTATTTTATACTTTAAATATTATTCACAATTATAGCATATTTTAATATGCTTGTCTATGAATAACATTAATTTTATCATATTAATTGTAATGTCGGTTGACTTTTTACCTGTAATATTTTATTATAATAATAAATAATCTAATGAGGTGACATTATGCCTAATTTTGTATGGGAAGACCCGAAAACCTATAAAATTAATAAAGAAGACGGACATGCCATCGCAATGCCATTTGACAGCGTTGAGGATGCGTTAAGCGGTGAAATGTCAAAATACAAGCAGTCTTTAAACGGAAAATGGAAGTTTTTCTGGCACAGAGGACTTGAATCCACTGTTGAAGGCTTTGAGGACGTTTCCTTTGATGATAATAATTGGGACGAGATTAATGTTCCGTCAGTATGGCAGACCGAGGGATACAGTGTTCCTTACTATTATGCAAGCACATTTCCACGTGCTTTCAGCAGAATGAAATCGCAGATTCCTAAAATTGACCATACAATGCAGGAAATCGGCTATTACAGACGTACTTTTTCATTGAGTGAGGATTGGAAGGACAGGGAAGTGTTCCTGCATTTCGGCGCCTGCAAGGCGGCTCTTGAGGTATGGGTAAACGGCAAGTATGTAGGTTACAGCACAGGCTCGATGACTCCTCACGAATTTGATGTTACAAAGTATCTCAAGGACGGAGAAAACCTTGTTTGTGCAAAGGTTTACAGATATGCCGCTACAACTTATCTTGAGGACCAGGATATGTGGTGGCTTTGCGGTATTTACCGTGAGGTATATCTGTTTGCAGAGCCTAAAGCCTGCCTTAGAGATTTTTATGTAAAAACAGATTTGGACAGCGAATACAAGGATTCCGACCTGTCGCTTGATATTTATGTAAACAATTATTCCTATGATGATAAGGATGTTGCCGCCGAGGCATATATCATTTCCGATACAGGCAGAGAAATTGCACTTGGCAGGGATATTAAAAAAATTTCCGCCGGTGACAAAGCAACATTCAAAATCAATCAGTTTATTAAGAACCCTAAAAAATGGTCTGCCGAGCAGCCGAATTTGTATAAGCTTGTAATGAAATTGTTTGAAAATGACGAGCTTGTTACAGTAAAAACATACGATATCGGCTTTAAAAAGGTTGAAATTATCGGGGAGAAAATTCTCTTTAACGGTATGCCTCTTATGGTGCGTGGTGTTAACCGTCACGATTTTGACCAGGACCACGGCTGGGCTGTTCCTAAAGAGAGATACATTCAGGACCTTGATTTGATGAAGCAGGCTAATGTAAACTCAATTCGTACCTCTCATTATCCCGATGACCCGTATTTTTACGAGCTTTGCAATAAGTACGGATTTTATGTTATGGACGAGTGCGATTTGGAATCCCACGGCGTAAGGCGTAAGGGTGTTCCCGGCTCAAATCCGCTTTGGACAGGTATTGCCGTTGATAAAATGGAGCGTATGGTGCTTCGTGACCGTAACAATCCCTGCGTATTTATGTGGTCCTTGGGCAACGAGGCAGGCGACGGCGACAACTTTATGAAAATGAAGCAGGCAGCGTTGAAGCTTGACGATACACGCCAGTTCCATTATGAAGGCGACTTTGATTTAACAAAATCCGATGTTATATCCCGTATGTATCCCGATGAGGAAACTATGAGAAAATTAGGCAATAAAGAGCCTATCACTATTTCTCTTTATGATAATATTGCAAATCAGCTTGCCGCCGATTCAAAGCCCATAAGTGCAGAAATGTACACAAAGCCTGTAATCCTTTGTGAATACGCTCACAGTATGGAAAATTCTCTTGGTAATTTCCAGGAATATATGGATGATTTTGAGAAGTACGACAATATGTGCGGCGGATTTATTTGGGACTGGGTTGACCAGACTATCCACAGAGTTGACAGTGAAGGCAATGAAAATTGGCTTTACGGCACTGACTTTGAAAAGGACGAGCCGAGACATTGGTATTCACCAATAAATACTACCGCTATGACAGGCTCAAATACATATTTCTGTGCAAACGGCGTAGTTGCCGCTGACAGAACTCCTCATCCTCAGTTTTGGGAGGTTCGTCACGTTTATCAGCCGATTGTAACAACTGCCTTTGACCTTACTAAAGGCAGATTTAACGTGCGTTCACGCTTCCTGTTTACAGATGTTTCAAGCTATAAATGTAAATGGGTTATTGAGTGCGAGGGAGAAGCCGTTCAGTCAGGTGAGATTGACAAATTCTCAGTTGCACCGTTGCAGGAAACATTTATTGACATTCCTTATGATTATTCCGCTTTGCCGGAAAATAAGGAGTGTGTGCTGACTGTATCATTCCACACAAAGAAAAAGACACTCGGACTTAAATCAAACGCAGAAATCGCATTTGACCAGTTTGTGCTGACTCATCCCGGAAAGCCTGTAATTAAAACCGAAGGCTCTGCGCTTAATGTTGAACAGTTTGCGTCTAAGGGTGTTAAGATTTACAACGATGATTTTGAAGTGGTTTTCAATAACGGTATTGTTTCTTCATATTCCGTAGGCGGTAAGGAAATTTTTGCAAATCTTAAGCCTAATTATTACAGAGCAATGACCGATAACGATATTGATTTTCTTAACTTCACGCCTCCGTTTATTTTTGCTCATCCGTATTATAAATGGAAGAGAGCCACAAAGGCAGTTAAGGCGGTTAAAATGTTGGTTGAAAATAAGGACGGCGCAGTTAAAGTTAAATTTGCTCTTACCGTTCCTTATATTAAGAATGCATTTGCCTCATATACCGTATATCCCGACGGCAAGGTGTCTGTTTACCACAGCGGTATTCCTATGGCTTCACTTCTTCGCTTCGGATATACATTTGAAACCTCTAAAGCAAATAAAAATATCAGCTGGTACGGCAGAGGAGAATCACCAAACTACTGCGACAGAAAAACAGGATATAAAATCGGCAAATATTCAATGCCTATTGATAAGTTTGAGTATAATTATATGCGTCCGCAGGAATCCTCCACAAGGTCCGATGTCAGATACTTTACTCTTACCGCATCAAACGGTACAGGCGTAAAGGTCAGCGCATATTACAATGCTCCTGTTATGTTCTCTGCACTGCCTTACAGTGTTGACCAGCTTGATAAGGCTCAGCACATACCCGAGCTTAACAGAAATAACAATATTAATGTTACTGTTGATTCAATTCAGCAGGGTATCGGCGGTGATATGCCGGGTCAGGCCTTTGTAAGAGATAAGTATCAGGTTAAGGCAAATGTTAAACGCAGCCTGTTCTTCCTTATAGAGCCTGTTGATAAAAAAGACTGATGAAACGAATATTTGCTCATATCGGCTTTTCAATGGCTGTATGTCTTATAGTTTTAAATCTGATTGAGTTTAAATATGTATATGTAATTACGGCAGGACTTGCAATAATTTTTGTTGCAAGTCTTGTTATTAGTAAATTCAGAAAGGCACTGGCAGTACCTGTTTGCTTAGGCTCTGCCTTGTTTGCCTGCGCAGTTTTTATTACCGTTATGCTTTGCAGTGTTAATGTGCAGAGTAATCTTGCTTACGAAACTGCACAGACTCAGTTTTATGTAACCGAACTGCCGGAAAAAACCGATAGCGGTTATGTTTACGAGGCAAAAACTGTGAGCATAGAGGAAAACGGCGCACCGCAGAACATTAAAATCCGCATTAAATCCGAAGCTCCTATTAACGCTCAGCCCTATCAGGTTGTCAGCGCAGTGCTTACCTTTTATAAAACCGGTGATAATGCATATTCCTCCGTTGGAAAATGGGGAGAGGGAATATATCTTACCTCAAAAATTAACGGCTTTTATACCGTTACGGATAAGAATGTGTTTTCTTTAAATAAATATATTCTAAAGGTAAGAAAGAGCATTATTTCAACAATTAAAAATAATTTAGGTGAAAATGCATCTGCCGTTGCAATAGCACTGCTGACAGGTGATAAAAGCTACCTGCCGGATGATGTTTACAACTATTTTAAAATGGCAGGGGCAACTCATATTATGGCAGTCAGCGGAATACACCTTACTGTCATAAGCGGTGCATTTTTGTTTATACTTAAAAGGCTAAAGGTAAATGACCGTATCATAGCAGTTTTAACGATTTTAATATGTATATTCTGTGCAGGTATAGCAGGCTTCAGCAAATCCGTTGACAGAGCGGCAATTATGATGTGCATACTTATGACGGGCAATTTACTGAAACGGCGAGGGGATACACTAAACTCCTTAGGCGCTGCCGCAGCCGTAATGTGCCTCAATCCTTTTGCAGTCAGTGATGTGGGCGCAGTATTAAGCGTGTTGTCAGTGCTTTCTCTTGTAACGCTTTATCCTTTGCTGATGTCAAAATTGAATGATTCCTATTCGGATAAAACAGACTTTAAAGCATTGTTGAAAAATGCGATGGTGAAGGTCATTAAATCTACTGCCGTTTCATTATGCGTTACAGTTTTTACATTGCCGGCAATGTACGTTTTCTTTGGATATGTCAGCATTGCGGGAATATTATCAAACATACTTGTTGTTCCTCTCGGCAGTATTTCAATGATTTTATCATTGGCTGTTTGCTTTTTGGCAAAAATACCCGTGTTATCAGGCACGCTTTCTTTTATAACAGATAAAATTATTACTATACTTAT
>JBJEPO010000110.1:0-1955 GCA_051881275.1 Eubacterium sp.
CGGACCGTCGGAAATAAGCCACAAATCCGTATCAAGAGGCTTTGTAAAATCCGCCTGCCAGGCAAGCTTATAATTTTCGGGGAGTTTGAACATCTCGTATTCCTTGCTCATACTTTTTCTCCTTTAAATTTGATACCATTTAATTTCGTTGGCGTCAAGATGCAGGTCAAAGCTGCTGCCGTCGCCTACATAAACAGTAGTGTCCTGCGGCTCGTAGGTGTTGTTAACAACGCAATATTTGCCGTTTTTAACATAAGCGTGCACCTCAACATTATAATTTGTTGAGTACCAGCGGTTAAGCTCCTCCTCTGCCGAGGCTGACCAAAGAATTGCACGGTAAAGCACACGGCTGTTCTCAAAGCTATACGGAAGTCCGCTGATATACACACCTCTGCCCTTGCCGAATGACTTAACCGCCATCTGCACCTCTTCTGCATGTCTTACGGCAAAGGGAAGATCTGTTGTATTTTGAATAAGAACCTCTGTTCCCTCAAGGGCAACAATGTTCTTTTTACCCTCGCCAAAATCAACGCTTCCGTCAGTGTCCGCAAGGATGAAGTGGTCTCTGTGCTCCTCGGTATTATATCTGCGGGTATTAAGGGTATAGCCGTTTTCTCTTTCAACGCCGAGAATATCGTCAAGCTGGAAGAATTTACCCTGCCACTGATGAGCCGCCGGCTCGCCAACGCCGATAAATCCGCCGCCGTTATAAACAAATTCCTTAACTGCGGTAATTATTTCTTCGTCAATCCAGTTTTCACCGCCGGACTGAGCAGTATCTGCGTCGCCCACGTTGATAATAACGTCAAAGCTTTTCAACATATCCTTGTTTTCACGAATATCGTCAAAGCTGATAAATGACACATCAAAGGGTGCACCGCTGAGTGCCTCAATAATTCCGAAATAGGAATAATTCTGTCTGTAATAAAGACCGTGATGCACCATATGGTTACCCCAGGCACGCATTTTGCCCCAGCAGTTCAGCACGGCAACACGCTTAACGCAATAGGGTGTAACGCCCTGAATATTATCGTATAGGGTGCGAAATTCCTGGCACACCTCTTTAATGTACTCAACAAAATCCGGGAATTTAAGGGCAAGCTTAAGATAACCGCCGTAGCCGATACGCTGAATAGGACTGCGTAAAATTGCCCTTCTTGCAGTTACCCAGTTAACCTTTGCCTCTTTAACCGGGTCGCCTCCCTCATAGAAGGTGTCCGGGAAGAAGTATGGGAGAAATCTGCCCTCGGTGTATTTTACATTTTTGATGTCGCTGAAAAGACGGAGGGTTGCACCGTTACCAACACTGCCCACAACAGCGTCAAGACCGATTGAAGCAAAATCGTCCATAAACGGCTCCATACCAATCCAATGGTCGCCCATAAACATCATAGCCTCTTTGCCGTATTCGTGAACAATATCAACCATTTCCTTGGCAAGCTTTGCAACCTCTCTCATTTGAAAAGCCTGAAAATCCTTAAATTCCTTTGATGGAATTCTGTAAGTGTTGTTCATATATCCCTGGTCAATTATGTATTCGGGACGGAAAGGATAGCCAACCTCTTTTTCAAACTGCTCAAGAATATAGGGACTTACGGAAGCGGAATAGCCGAACCAGTCAACATATTTTTCTCTTGCAAGCTCGTCAAAAACAAGAGTAAATTGGTGGAAAAATGTTGTAAATCTAACAACATCAACATATTGATGAGTGTCAAGGAATTCACGCAGGCGTTCCATTGAGTGCGCTTTTGTTTTTGGCTGACGAACATCAAAGGTAATCTGAGGCTCAACGTCCTTCCAGTCGTTAACAACAGCGTTATACATATTTACCGGGTCCCACATAATGTAGGCGAGAAAGCTTACGGTGTATTCGTGAAATACTTTAGCAGGTGAAATCACCACATTACCGCTGTTTTCGTCATAGCTCCAGCAGTCAACAGGTACAACCTCTCCTG
>JBJEPO010000111.1:0-1952 GCA_051881275.1 Eubacterium sp.
GGTTACAGCGACGCTTATGCTTCTTTTGATGAAAGAAATGTTACCGTTCATCAAAATCAGCAGTTCACCTTGACAATGACTAAGGAGGGCTACGATGCCTATTGGAATTTGGTGTCATCACCCTGCGCAAATGCTCAAATCACCGCCGATACAGACGAGCTGGCAGGAACAACACCTGTTGCCGTTACAGACGATAACGGTGAGGTTACTCTCAGTTTTGACAAAGAGGGCGTCTATAAGGTGTCCGCTCTGTCCTCGGTTGACGGCAGTTATATTTTTTCACCCTACTGTCAGATAACGGTTACGAAAAATGCTTACAGCGCAGTTAAAGAAAAATCCGCCGCCGCAGCAGATTATCTTTTGTCGGATACCTCAAGCCTTGATGTAAATTCTGCCGTTGACTATCTTGCCTACCTTAACTCCGGCAAGGATATGAGCGTATATAACGACGGATTTATTGACTCTGTTAAAGATAATCTTAAAGCAAACGACGGTAAGCTGCTTACCTCGCAGGGAAAAGAGGATATCGGACTTTACGGCTCGGTTATTCAAATTGTCACAAAGCTTGGCTATAATGCCGAAAATTTTGAGGGCTGCAATCTTGTAAGCGCCCTTGAAGCAATAGATTTGACGGCGGAATATCACCCTTATTATTACAGAGCTGCCATCGGCGCAACAACTATGTACGATTTTGACAGCGAATTTGTTGAAGCTCTGTGTCAGTCGTTGATTGATGAATATTATGTTGTATCTAAAGGTATGAATTATTGGGGATTTGCCTGCGATAATACGGCGCATTTTATCACCGCTCTGTCACCCTATAAGGACAAATACGCCGATGTTATCAGCGATGCCCTTAAGCTTTTGGACGGCTACCGTGTTCAGCAGGGATGCTTTTATAATTCGGAATACGGCACCGACGCCAACTCAAATTCCACCGCCTTGGCAATGATGGCTTATGCCTCGGTGGGAGAAATGCAGAAAGCGTCGTCACTTTATAAATGCCTGACTGATAATTTTGAAGGCGAAAAAGGTGCATATACCTACGGCGGAGACCCCAGCCTTTATTCCACAAAGGATGCAATGCTTTCATTAAGTTATTTTGCCGACGGGTTGGGTGAAAAATCAACACATCTTTCGGTTGTCACTTCAACTGCTCCTACCTGTACCGTAAAGGGCGTTACCGAGGAAAAATGCCTGCTTTGCGGCGAGGCTTTCAGCAAGAGCGAAATTTCCGCAACAGGTCACAGAAGCACAAAATATACAACACGTGCCACCCTTACCAAAAACGGAAGTGTTGTTACAAAATGCTCCGTCTGCGGAAAAACCCTTTCATCAACAGTTATTCCAAAGGCGTCAAGCATTAAGCTTGAGGCAACCACATTAACCTATAACGGCAAAGTAAGAACGCCGAGAGTTTATATCAAGGACAGTAAGGGCAAGACAATTTCGTCAAGCAATTACACCGTTACATACGCAAGCGGTAGAAAGAATGTTGGTAAGTACGCAGTAAAAATTACATTTAAAGGTAATTACAGCGGTACAAAAACCCTGTACTTTACAATCAAGCCGAAGGCTACAAGCATTTCAAGCGTGTCCGCTAAATCAAAAGGCTTTACTGTAAAATGGAAAAAGCAGGCAACACAGACTACCGGCTATCAAATCCAGTACAGTACATCGTCAAAATTCACAAGCTCCAAATACGTAACAGCTTCAAGCTATAAAACCACATCAAAAACAATAAGCAAATTAAAGAGCAAGAAAAAATATTACGTCCGTATCCGCACCTACAAAACGGTAAACGGTACAAAATATTTTAGCTCCTGGTCTAAGGCTAAATCCGTTACAACTAAAAAATAACAGCAACAACCCTCCGGATTTCCGGAGGGTTGTTTTGGTAAATAATAATTTAACCTATTTGCCTCCCTTGTTAAATTAAAATTTTACCGCAA
>JBJEPO010000112.1:0-10844 GCA_051881275.1 Eubacterium sp.
GGTGTAAACGCCGGAATTGTAGGCGCAGTTATGATGGCGGCAAGGTTTGTTGATGCGTTTACCGACGTGGCAATGGGCAGAATATGCGACAGGGGCAAGCCCACAAAATACGGAAAATTCCGTCCATGGATTGCAATAATGTGTGTTCCCGTTGCTCTTTCGTCGTTTTTGATATATCAAAGCTCGGCGGCTGATTTTCCTTTGCCGGTAAAGGTAATTTATCTTATTGTGACCTATATTTTATGGGGTTCGGTTTTTTATACGTCCATAAATATACCCTATGGCTCAATGGCTTCCTCCATATCCGCAAATCCCGGCGACAGACAGTCGCTGTCAACCTTCAGAACCTTCGGCAGTATTCTCGCCGGAGCGGTTGTAACGGCAGGAATACCAATGATAGTATATGACAAAATTGACGGCAAAGAGGTTATGAACGGCGCAAGGTTTACAATGATTGCAGGAATATTCTCTCTGTTGGCGGTGGTATGCTATCTGCTGTGCTTTTTTCTAACGACAGAGAGAGTAAAAAGCAAGGTCAGCGCAGAAAATTTACAGGATTACGGCGTAATAGATATGTTTAAAAACGCCTTTAAAAACAGGGCGCTCATATCAATAATTGCCGCATCAATAGTTATGCTTTTGGCACAGTTAACAATGCAGTCAATGGCGAATTACCTTTTTCCCAACTACTACGGCAACACAAAGGCACAGTCTGCGTCAACAATTATGATGCTTGGTGCAATGATAATTGCGGCAGCAATAGCAAAGCCTCTGTCCAACCGTTTAGGCAAGGCGGAGGTCAGTGCGGCGGCAAATATTTTCGCCGGTGCGGTTTTCCTGCTTTTGTATTTCATTCGTCCTGCAAACGTGTGGGTTTTTGTGGCTCTGCAATTTTTGTGCTGGCTGGGACTGGGCGTATTTTCAATGGTTTGCTGGGCACTGGTTACGGACGTTATTGACTATTCGGAATTAAAAAACGGAGTCAGAGAGGACGGCTCTGTTTACGCATTGTACTCCTTTGCGAGAAAATTGGGACAGGCGGCGTCCGCAGGACTTTCAGGAGGACTGCTGACCTTAATTGGATATAATGAAAAAACCGCCTTTGACCAAAATGTAATCAACGGCATATTTGACATATCAACACTTGTGCCTGCAATCGGACTTATTCTGCTGGGACTTATACTGTGGTTTTGGTATCCCCTGCACAAAAAACAGGTTGACGAAAATATTGAGGCACTAAGAATCAAGCATCAGCAGGAGGAACAGTAAACAATGAGAGAAATAATCAGCATTAACAGAAAATGGGCGTTTACAAAGGATTTTGATACAGTTCCCGAAGAAATGCCGAAAAAATGGTGCTTTGTAAATCTGCCTCACACCTGGAATAACATTGACGGTCAGGACGGAGGCAACGATTACTACCGAGGCAAATGCTGTTATGTTAAAAATCTTGAGGACACCGAGCTTCCGGAAAACAAAAAATATTTCCTTGAAATAAACGGTGCAAATTCCTCGGCAGACGTATATGTGGGCGGTGTTCACATTGCGCATCACGACGGCGGATACTCAAGGTGGCGGTGCGATATAACACAGGCACTGAAAAAGAGCAAAATTCTTGCCGTCACCGTTGACAACAGCGAAAACGACAATGTTTATCCCCAAATGGCAGATTTCACCTTTTACGGCGGTCTTTACAGAGATGTAAACATCATTGCAGTTGAGCAATCTCATTTTGAGCTTGAATATTACGGCACGCCGGGAATTGCCGTTACAGCTGTACCCGACGGAAAATCTGCCGACACGCAAATTGAGGTTTATTTAAGCAATGCAAAGGAAAACCAAGCCCTGCACTATACGATTTTAAACGACGAGGGCAAAACGGTATGCGACAAAGAGGTTCCTGCAGTACAGACGAAAATCAGCTTTACGATAGAAAATGTTAATTTGTGGCAGGGCAAAGAAAATCCGTATCTTTACACCGCTGTGGCTGAGCTGAAGGAGGACGGACGGGTTATTGACAAGGTTTCGGCAAGATTCGGCTGCCGTGATTTTAAAATTGACCCAAACAAAGGATTTATTTTAAACTCAAAGGAATATCCCCTGCGAGGAGTGTCACGCCACCAGGATTACAAGGACATCGGCAACGCTCTTACAAAGGAGCATCACGATAAGGATATGGAATTAATCTGCGAGCTGGGTGCCACAAGCGTACGACTTGCCCACTATCAGCACGACCGATATTTTTACGATTTATGCGACGAAAAAGGCATAGTTGTATGGGCGGAAATTCCCTATATATCCAAGCATCTGCCCCAGGGCAGAGAAAACACGGTTAGTCAGATGAAGGAGCTGATAATTCAAAATTACAATCATCCAAGCATAGTTGTATGGGGATTATCAAATGAAATAACCATAGGCGGATGTGACGATGATTTAATTGAAAATCACCGCCTGCTCAACGACATTGCCCATGCGACAGACAAAACCCGACTGACTGCGGCGGCGGTTGTATCAATGTGCGACATTCACAGTAATTATATTCAAATTCCGGACGTTATCGCCTACAATCACTATTTCGGCTGGTACGGCGGCGATGTTTCCATGAACGGCGAATGGCTTGACAATTTTCACAGAGAATTTCCTCGCATACCAATAGGCTTAAGCGAATACGGCTGTGAGGCGTTAAACTGGCACTCGTCAAATCCCGTTCAGGGCGACTACACCGAGGAGTATCAATCCTACTATCACGAGGAGCTTATAAAACAGCTTTTCTCACGTAAATATCTGTGGGCGACCTACGTTTGGAATATGTTTGACTTCGGTGCAGACGCCAGAAATGAGGGCGGTGAAAACGGACAAAATCACAAGGGCCTTGTAACCTTTGACAGAAAATACAAAAAAGACTCCTTTTACGCCTACAAAGCCTGGCTTAGCAAAGAGCCTTTTGTGCATATTTGTTCTAAAAGATATATTGAGCGTGCCGAGGACGTTACGGAAATTAAGGTTTATTCAAATCTGCCGGAGATTGAGTTGTTTGTCAACGGCGAAAGCATGGGAAAGCAAAAAAGCGAAAACCACTTTTTCAGCTTCAAGGTTCCCAACACGGGAGAGTCAAAAATAGTTGCCTCGTCAGGTGAATACAGCGACAAAAGCCGCATTAAAAAGGTCAGCACCTTTAATGAAAAATACAGAATGAAGGAGCAGGGCGCTATTATCAACTGGTTTGACGTCAGCGAAAAGGACGGCTGTTTTTCAATAAACGACACTTTGGGCGATATATCGTCCGTGCCCGAGGGCAGAGCGTTAATTGAAGGCTTAATGAAAAACATCCAAAGCACCGACAATGCCGCCGGCTTTGAAATAAATGAGCAAATGATAAAAATGATGAACTCCTTTACTGTTGCACGGCTGGCAAATCTTATGAAATCCGCCGACGCACAAATTACAAAGGAGCAGTTGATTGAATTAAACAACGCACTTAATAAAATAAAAAAGCCTGAATAATGCAAAACGCCGCCGCAGACATCAAATCTGCGGCGGTTGCTTTGTTATTGACTTGTACTTTCATCCGGAGAGGGCACCGTAGCTGTGGGCTGGGTGGTGGTTTCCTCGGGCTTGGTTGTGGTGGTTGCGGTGGTCTGCCTTGTAGTTGTTTCCTTTTTCGTTGTTGTTTCTTTTTTTGTGGTGGTTTCCTTTTTGGTGGTAGATGTTACCTTAGTCACCTCTATATATTCGGTGCAGTAAATTGTTTTGCCCTGTACCGAGTTAACGTGAATTGTTCCTGCCTTTTTAGGATTGTATGCATAATTGTTGCGCACAAGAGTGTAGCCTGCTTTTTTCGCTTTTTTCCGAGCATTACTGTAAGTCATTCCCTCAATTTGCTTTACAATCTTAGGCATTTTGGTGGTGCTGACTGTAACAGGCTTAACCTTTTTTCGCTTTGTTGTGGTTGCCTTTTTTGTAGTTGTTTGCTTTGCCGTTGCCTTTACCTGATTAATGGCGGTGTTTTTTGTGGTGGTAACCTCCGGAACCTTGCTGACGTAAATTATAATTTCACTGTCTTGGGGTATTACGGAGCCTGCCTGAACAGACTGCTTACATACAAGCCCCGGCTTGTAATTTTCCGAGTCAACCTGCTCCACACTGTAATTGGTGAAATTACGGTCTATTAGCTCGCTTTCAGCTTCAAGCTGAGAAATACCCAGCAAATTGGGCATTCTTGACTGCCCTTCGGGTAAATCCTCGTTTTTCTCATCCTCCAAATCACTTTCGGCGATTTTCAATCTGACAACAGTGGAATCCTTTTTGTCATCGGCGACTACGGTTTTTGCCTTAATGCTCTGCCAAACAACAGTGCCCGGCTCAGCATCCTCCACAAGCTGTGTGCCGATTACAATATAGCTATCCTTGTCCATACCCAGAGAAGTGAGCTTTTCCTCCACCTGCTCCACAGTGTATCCTGTCAAATCGGGGAAATCAAAGCCGCTGACCTCCTCCTTGCCGGAGGAAGAACAGGTAACGGCAATTATTATAACGGCAACCGCAACTATTACTGCGGCTACTGCGCTTATTATTATTTTTGACCTTTTGTTAAGGTTGATTTTTTTCTTCATAGCAATCTCCTGCTGTGATTATTGATAATATACATATATTATATAACACCGAACAGTTAAATTCAACCGTTCGGTGTCCACTTAAAAATAATTAATTTTTTGTTCATTAATATTATAAATCCTGATAATCAACAAGGATTGCAATATTTTTATGCTCAATGCTGTTAAATTTCTTTTCCACCTTTTCCATACTGCTTTCGGTGGGGTTGTACCACGCCTTCTGGATAAAGTAATTGTAATATTTATCCTTTTTGAAGATGTAGCCGTGACGGGCGTAAATTTCATTGCGGATAAGGTCAATTTCGTCCTTTGAGCAGGAGTCAAGAAATTCGGTGGTAAGCACCTCGGTATCGCTAGGGAAAAGATAGTCCCAGTCCTCGTAATAATCCAAGTCAAAGTCGTCGTATCTGTCGGGATTAACGGGACCTATGGGCGTGCCGTCGCCGTTGTAATAGTAGTTATAAACATTGCCCTGCTGGATAACCGTAGTTTTTTCCTCTGTGGTTTCCTTCTCGGTTTCCTCAGCAGTTGTTGACTGGGTAACTGTCACCGTCACCGTCTCCGGCTCTGCGTTGTTTTTTGAAATCTGTACGCCTGCAACGGCGGCGATAATCGCAACAATCACAACTGCTGCCGCAATAATTGCAACAACGGCAGTGTTGTTTTTGTGGGGAGGTGTTGTATTAGGCGGCGTCTGCACCGGCGGCTGCTGATTTGAATAATTGGCGTATGGGTCCTGCTCGTAGGTGTTTTGAACGGCACCGCAGACACGGCAAACATTTTCGTTATCGTTAATCTGCGCTCCGCAGTTTATACAGTATTTCATATTCGGGGTGCTCCTTATGTATTTATAAATTAACAACATTATTAACTATTTGGGTGATTTTGTCAACACCCCTACGCAGAATACCTGAAATTTTGCAAAAAGCACTGCGCCTCGGTGTTGTAACAATTTATTTATTATGCTATAATCTTAATGTGTTTAATTATATAGCGAGGGGATTTTTATGAAGGACAAAAAGACATTTTCGTTAATTATCGCAATATTTTCAGTGGTGATAATAGTTATAGCGGGAATTATCGTTGTGCAGGAGGGCAAAAGGTCCGGCGAAAGCGATAAAACACAAATCTCTGCGGTTCAGCAGGAGGACGGCGAGGGTCAGACCGGTTCCGACAGTAAATCCGGCTCGGATAAAGCAACTGAGGAAACGGCGGAATTTTCTCTCGGCGAAATACAGGGAAACGCTTATTACAACTCCTTTGCCGGATTGATGTTTAATCTGCCGTCAGATGACTGGAGCTTTTTAAGTGCCGAGGAAACGGCTCAGCTTGCCAAAGCAAAGGTTAGCAAATCAAAGGCGGTTTACTCTAATTTTTACGGAACCTTCTATTACGACGCATGCATATCCGACAAAAAAACAAAATCCACTGTACAGCTTGCACTGTTCAAATCAAGCGAAAAAAAGAATTTAACCGCAAAGCAGTTGACCAATATTATCTATGAAAGGCAGAAGGATATATACGACGACTTCAAGCACGGTGATTTATACGAATTGCAGGTGGCAGGCAGTACATATTTGTGCACCGACTGCGTTTACACTCAGGACGGTACGGATAAACGCTGTACGCTGGCAGTGCGCAAAATAGGAAGTGATTTTGTGTGCATCACCACCGATTTGATATTAAATAATGACGAAAATCTGTCCTCTGACTATCTCTCAATTTTCAGAGAATACAAGGGATAAAATAAATATTAAATAATTATTTTCATCAGTATTTGGAGGGTACAACTATGAGATGCAGTAAATGCGGATATGAAGTAAACGCAACGCCCTATTGCCCTAACTGCGGCAATCCTATGACAATACCCGTTAACCAAAATCAAAATATTGCTCCCGGTGCACCGGTGAACGTGCCGGCGTCGCAGGCTGACGAAAGCAAGCAGAAAACCATAAGAATTGCCATAATTTCTGCGGCGGCGGTGCTTTTAGCCATAGTTATTGCCGTTACAAGCGTTATTATATATAACAGCAGTATTACGGCAGTAGCGGCAGAGTCGGTTATTTACAACGACTCCGACGATGATTACTGCGTTGTTATTAAGAACAGTAAAAATAAAATTGTATCAAAAGAAATAATCAAGCCGAATAACAAATATCAGCTTAAGGATTTAGAGGACGGCATATATTTTGTAAATATGAAAAGCCTTAACGGTAAGGGTGATACAATTTATTTCAAGAAAATCAAAATTGTACAGGATTACCAGAGCGAGCCTGTAAGCCTTGAAATCACTAAGGATTTTGAAGTCACCGACGATTACGAGGATGATGATTTTGAGGATGTTGAGTCAAGCGAAGAAGCAAAAGAGCTTGACATCCATAGTGAAACGGTTGAAAAGCTTGTTGATAAGATAGAATATGCAGGCTACATATATCCCACAATTTTCAGTAACGGAAGCTTTGAATCCGACGAGCTTTCCAACGAAATGATACTTGCTATTGCTTTTGGTCATTTAGATTATTCTTCTCATAAGAACGAAAATCTTTTTGCTACGAATTATGATTCCGTAACCGAAGGAAAAGGTTATTCTGCTTGCACGGATTCCAAAAATGAAGAAGAAATGATAAAATACATTTTTGGAGATAGTATTGAATATCAACTGACTGATTTTGATATATATTCGGAAAAAGATGAATATGCGAATTTTTTAGGCTACAATACGCTGACATATAATACAGTTTATTACAAGGACGGAAAAATAACAAAGTATTTCGGCGAGGGCGGCGGAGGAGATGTTCCGTATATATACCTATGTCTTTCAAGTGCTCAGCAAAAAGGTGATGACATAAGTATATATGTAGACAAAGCCTTTGTTGATACTCAGTATAACGAAAATTATAACAATTATTATTTCGTTCATAATTACTATAAAAATTACGAAAACGGAAAGTTTAAAAACAAAATAACTTCCTTGAAGGATACTGATACATACGTGTTTGCGGATGAATACGGCGGAAACGAAGATGATATATGGTATGAAGGAATATACAAATATCCTGTTTTGTCAATGGAAAAATATTCGGATCAAATGGATTGCTGTTGCTTTACATTCAGCAAGGATGATGACGGCGAATATTACTTAACCGCCTTTGAAAAAGATGCTCAAAAGCCGAAAACCGAGGCTCCGACTACACAGACATCAGTTGATGAATATGACCTGTATCAAACAATAATTGACGATTATGCAAAAAAATGTAATGACGCAAATCATTCTGAATTTACGGGCAAATGTTATATATGCAGTTATGCATATTATGATATTGACAACAACGGCATTGACGAGCTGATATTTCAGGACGGCACCTGCGAGGCAGACAGAGTTCACCACGTTTACACAGTAAAAAACAACAAGGCTGTAAGTATAGGCGAATACGGAGCGTGGCATTTGGCGTTATATGATGATAACGGAAAGCTGGTAGGCGTTGACGGCACCGGCGGTATAGGAAATGTTTACAGTATAGAAATAAAAGGCGATACAGTAAAGCAAACCGTTACCGATACGTTTAAAGACGGCTTCCCCTCATATCCAAACTATATTGAATTTACCACTTTAGAATAATACAAAAACCGGCTTGAATTTTACTTCAAGCCGGCTATATTTTTGTTTATTTATCTGTTTTTGCGGTTTCAACAATACCCTCTGCCAATCCTGCAAGTGACTGAATCTCAGATGGGATAATGATTTTTGTTGATTTGCCGTCGGCCGCCTTTGCGAATGCCTCAAGTGCTTTAAGCTTAACAACTGCGTCGCTGGCGTTTGCCTCATTAAGCATTTTAATGGCGTCAGCCGTTGCCTGCTGTACTGTTGCGATAGCCTGTGCCTCACCCTCGGCCTCTCTGATTTTTGCTTCTCTTACAGCCTCGGCGTTAAGGATTGCAGACTGCTTTTCTGCCTCAGCCTCAAGGATTTTTGATTCCTTATGACCCTCGGCAACAAGGATTTTAGCCTGCTTCTCACCTTCTGCACGAAGGATTGACTCTCTTCTTTCACGCTCCGCCTTCATTTGCTTTTCCATTGCGTCCTGAATTTCACGAGGCGGAATAATGTTTTTAAGCTCAACTCTGTTAACCTTAATTCCCCATGGGTCTGTTGCCTCATCAAGAATTACTCTGATTTTAGCGTTAATTGTATCACGTGAGGTAAGTGTTGCGTCAAGCTCAAGCTCACCGATGATGTTACGAAGTGTAGTAGCCGTAAGGTTTTCAATAGCGGAAATGGGGCTTTCAACACCGTAGGTATAAAGCTTGGGGTCGGTAATCTGGAAGAATACTACCGTGTCAATCTGCATTGTTACGTTATCCTTTGTGATAACCGGCTGAGGCTTGAAATCAACAACCTGCTCTTTAAGGGAAACGCTTTTTGCGATTCTGTCAACAAAGGGAACCTTTACGTGAAGTCCTGTTTCCCAAGTGGCAAAATATGTTCCCAAACGCTCAATAACGAAAGCCTTTGACTGAGGAACTACTCTGATGTTTGCGAAAATCAACGCCGCAACGGCGATGATGATTAATACTACTGTAATAATAAGTGCTGTCATAATTTTCTCCTTTAATTAATTGTTTATCAGTATATTATTTGTTCTGACGATTAGTTTTACACCTTCAATTTTGTCAACCGTGACTATGGCGTCCTTTGGAATAACCGATCCGTCTGCAGAACGGGCACTCCATACTGCGCCGTTAACCTTAACCTGACCGGTGGGAATTAAATTATTAATTTCCTCAATAACCACAGCCTCACTGCCGATGCATCGGTCGGCGTTTGTTTTTTCCGCCTTGGTGTTAATAAATTTCTTCACAAGCGGTCTGGTTGCAATCAGGGCAATAACGGTTACTGCTATAAAAATTACCACCTGCAATATGACAGGAGCACCGCAAAATGCGGAAATCAAACCGGCAACTGCGCCCAGTACAAACCATATTGAAACCAACTGAGCCGTTACTCCTTCCAGCACAGCAAACAAAACTATTGCCGCCGCCCAGATTATATACATTGTCACCCTGCTCACCTCCGTAAATCCTTAGTATAGTATATTTTATTATGTTTTAAAACACGATATGAAAACGGATTATCTTTTCCATATCTTGAGCGTATTATAGCATATTTCGGCTATATTTTCAATATGTTGTGGTTGCGTTCAAATGAGATTTACACTTTATTCATAATTTGACACAACCTGTTGTATTTGCAGATATGGTGTGTTATTCCTGTTGTATTTGGATTTTTAAGGAATTAATATACAAACAGCCGTAAAAATGGCGCATAAAATACAGGAGGCGATTATTGTAATCACTGTGGAGCCGGTTTTGTATTGTGGTACGCAATCGCAGTTTTCGCCGCTTATCTCCTCGGCGTTTCTTGGTTTACGGCATTTTTTCACTCCGTCGCAGACGGCATAATAAATAGGTATTGTGACAAAAAGTATCCAGGTGGGGTGCCAAACACCGAAAAGAATACCTGTTCCCACAAACAGCACAGCAGTGACCACGGGATATGCAAAATATGAGGGGTCCTTTGATTTTACTGCGTTTAAAAAGGTTTCAGCAACGGGTATAAGCAGAAAAATCAGCCAGCCGGCAGACCAGCCCTTTTCTGTGGTAAAGCCTAAAATTAAATATACCAAAACCGAAAGCAAAGGTATTACTGCGTGAAGCCACGGATGCTCGGGAATACCGTTTGTCACCATTTTTGAATCCTTTGACTCAACCTGTATTCCACAGTCCCTGCCAATATGCACCTTGTCGCCGTTTTCACTTTCAACGTGAATACCCTTAAGGCTTATATCAACATTTTCCCTGCCGTTGTGAACGTGTATTCCGTTTTTGAAGCTAACGGTTTCCTCAGTGGTATTTTCTGTGTTTTCACACTTTTCTTCATTCTGTTCGCTATGACTTTTCCTCGGCTCGCTGTCGGATTTTATCATTTCGTCAATGGTCACATTATATATTTGCGACAGAGCAATAAGATTATCCGTATCGGGACTGCTTTCGCCTCTCTCCCATTTTGACACTGCCTGACGTGAAACGCCCAGCAGTCTTGCTATTGCCTCCTGGGAATAGCCGTTGGCTCTCCTGTATTCGTAAAGACGTTTTCCTGTTTCCTGATTCATATTTTTCACGTATAATTAAACCATCTCGAAAGGGGTGGTTTTAATTATATCTCCTTTCTTA
>JBJEPO010000113.1:0-1930 GCA_051881275.1 Eubacterium sp.
GAGCTAAAGGCGTTAAGTCAGCGTATTGTTGTTGCAAAAATGCTCTCTGAAAAATGTGTTTACACCGATATTGTTAATGAAACAGGAGCATCAACTGCCACTATAAGCAGAGTAAACCGTTCTCTCCAGTACGGATGCGACGGCTACGATAAGATTTTTGAAAGAATTAAAGAGGACGAAGATGAGCAGTTATAATCTTTTTGCTTCCTTTTATGATGAATTAACCGAAAATGTTGATTATAAAGTCAGAAGTGAGTACATTTCTGACTTTTTTCTCGCTAACGGCATAAACGGCGGTACAATACTTGATTTAGCCTGCGGTACCTGTTCAATGTCTGCCGAGCTTGCAGAGAATGGATATAATATCATAGGCATTGACTCCTCGCAGGAAATGCTTACGGCTGCCGAAAATAAGCTTTGCGCTAAAGGCGTTAAACATTCTCTTATAAATGCTAAAATGCAGGATTTCGCCCTTTCAGAGAGCGTTGACGGCTGTATTTGCTGTCTTGACAGTATAAATCATATTACCGATTACAATGATGTTGAAAAAACATTCAAAAATGTATATAATTCGCTGAAAGACGGCGGTGTGTTTGTATTTGATGTTAACACGGTATATAAACACAATAATGTACTTGCAGACAATACCTTTGTATTTGATGAGGATAATTTTTATCTTGTGTGGGATAATGAGCTTTGCGATGATAACACGGTTAGAATTATTCTTGATTTCTTCATACCGCAGGGAGATTTGTACATCAGATATTCAGAAGAATTTTATGAAAAGGCTTACGAGTCATCAGTGCTTAAAAAATCCTTGACAGACTGCGGATTTAAGGTTTTGGGAATTTATGATGAATTAACGAAAAATACCGAAAATCCAAACAGTGAGCGTTTATATTTTGTTTGTAAAAAAGGAGATACAAATGAGTAAAATTGTAAGATATATAACACAGGACGGCAGTGCTTATGTAATTGCCTGTGATTCTACGGATATGGTTGCCGAAATGGAGCAGATACACAAGCCTTCCGCAACGGTTACTGCGGCTTTGGGACGTCTTATGACCGCTTGTTCAATGATGGGTAATATGCTAAAGGGCAAGGAGGATTCCATAACCGTAAGAATTAACGGCGGAGGTCCGGCAGGTGATTTGATTGCCGTGTCCGACTCCGACGGCAACGCACGTGCTTATATTCAAAATCCGATAGTTGAAATACCACTTAACAAAGCAGGAAAGCTTGATGTAAAAGGCGCAGTAGGTACTGACGGACAGCTTTATGTTATTAAAGACATCGGTATGAAGGAGCCTTATATCGGTCAGACGCCGATTATAAGCGGTGAAATTGCAGAGGATATTACAAATTATTTCGCAGTATCGGAGCAAACGCCCAGCGTATGTGCTTTAGGTGTGCTTGTAAACCCCGATTTAACAGTAAGCAAGGCAGGCGGTTTTATAATTCAGCTTCTGCCGTTTTCTCCGGATGAGGTAATAGATAAAATTGAAGCGAATATAAATAGTATTGACTCAGTTACATCTATGCTGACATCGGGTATGACCGCCGACGATATTGCAAAAAAAGCACTTGAGGGATTTGAGCTTGATAAGCTTGACGAAAGCATTGCCTCTTATAAATGCAACTGCTCTAAGGAAAGGGTAGAATCAGCTTTAATCAGCACAGGTCTTGCGAGCCTTGAGGAAATGGCAGACTCTAACGAGGATACACAGGTGGAATGTCATTTTTGCAATAAGAAATATATTTTTACCCCTCAGGACATCAAAAATCTTATTGAGAAATCAAAATAAAAAAGTTAAAAAAAGGTATTGACATTTAACCATTAATATTGTATTATATAACCCGTCGCAAGTGCGACACACGGGAGCATAGCTCAGCTGGGAGAGCATCTGCCTTACAAGCAGAGGGTCACAGG
>JBJEPO010000114.1:0-10681 GCA_051881275.1 Eubacterium sp.
GGAATACGGCTTTGATAGCACCCATAAGCTGTTCCTTAGGATCAGTTGGGAAATCGTCGCCGATTTTCTCTTTGTATTCAGCCTTAAACTGATTAGCAAGCTCTTTAAGGTCGTCAGCGTCAAGCTCTACGTCCTGAGTAACGCCCTTCTTAGCCTTCATTTCGTCAATAAGCTCTTCAAAGTATTTCTTGCCGACCTCCATAACAACGTCGGAATACATCTGAATGAATCTTCTGTAACAGTCCCATGCCCATCTTGGATTGCCTGACTTAGCGGCAATAGCCTCAACAACGTCCTCGTTAAGACCAAGGTTAAGGATTGTGTCCATCATACCGGGCATTGATGCTCTTGCGCCTGAACGAACAGAAACAAGAAGCGGATTTTCCTTATCGCCGAATTTCTTGCCGGTGATTGCTTCCATCTTAACGATATACTCGTTGATTTCAGCCATAATTTCATCATTGATTTCACGGCCGTCCTCATAATACTGAGTACAAGCCTCGGTTGTGATTGTGAAGCCCTGGGGTACAGGAAGACCGATATTGGTCATTTCAGCAAGGTTTGCACCTTTACCGCCGAGAAGCTCTCTCATGTTAGCATTACCCTCTGAAAAAAGGTAGCAATACTTCTTTGACATACTTGGGATTACCTCCTATAAAATAATAACAAATTAACTATACTGACGCTATATAATTTATACAAATTTATATAAACGCAGTATAACGCGATAGCATTATAACATAATAGTTAATAAATTACAAACATTTTTTGCTAATTTTTTAATGTTGTGCAATTTCTATTGAAAATTTTTATATTTTGTTGCATAATTAGTAATACATACTAACAAGCATCCTGCTTTTTGGAGGTAAAATATATGAAATGTGCAATAATTCTTGCCGGAGGCAAGGGAACGAGAATGAAAAGCGATTTGCCCAAGGTTATGTGCGAGGTGGTTTTTGAGCCTATGATAAGCCACGTTGTCCGTGCGGTAAAGGAGGCGGGGGCAGAGGATATCTGCGTAATCACCGGCTACAAGCACGAAATCGTTGAGGATTTTTTGGACGACGACATAAAAACCGCTCTCCAGGAGCCTCAGTTGGGCACAGGCCACGCAGTAATGCAGGCGAGAGAATTTATAAGCGCTCATCAGAACGACGACATATTTATTTTAAACGGCGACGGACCTCTTATGGACCCGGGCACAATCAATGCCGCCTATGATTATCACAAGAAAAATGAAAATTCCATTACCCTCATCAGCGCAATCGTTGAGGACACTGAGGGTATAGGCCACGTTAAGCGTGACGAAAACGGCACTCTGCTTTGCATTGTTGAGCACAAGGATGCAAACGAGGAAGAAAAGAAAATCAACGAATCCAACGCCGGAGCATATTGGTTTAACGGCAGGGATTTGCTTTACGCTCTTGACAATATAACAAACAACAACGCCCAAAACGAGTATTATCTCACCGACAGCCTTGCAATCCTTATCGGCGCAGGCAAAAACGCAGGGGCGTATATATGCGAAAACAACGAGTCTGTTCTCGGTGCAAATGACAGACGTCAATTAAACATTCTCAACAACATAATGAGAAGGAACATCAACGAAAAGCACATGCTCAACGGCGTTGATATTCCCTGCACCGACGGCATAATTATCGGCACAGAGGTAAAAATCGGGCTTAATACAAGAATTTTGCCGGGCACCATTATTTTAGGCAACACCGTAATCGGCGAGGACTGTGTGATAGGTCCCAACTCTTATGTTGAAAACAGTGAAATTGGCAACGGCGTTGTTCTTGACAACTGCAAGGTTCTTGACTCTGCCATAGAGGATGACGTGGAATGCGGTCCTTTTGTAAAAATCAGAGCACATTCTCTGCTGAAAAAAGGTGTTCACGTAGGTAATTTTGTTGAAATCAAAAATTCCGTAATCGGTGAGGACACAAAGAGTGCACACCTTACCTACATCGGCGACAGCGATGTGGGCGCAGGCGTTAATTTCGGATGCGGCACCGTTACCTGTAATTATGACGGAAAGAAAAAGACCAGATGCACCATCGGCGACGGCTCCTTTATCGGCTGTAACACAAATCTTATTGCCCCCGTAACCGTCGGCGAAAAGGCGTACATTGCCGCCGGCTCAACAATTACCGACAACATACCCAAGGAAGCGTTATCCATTGCGAGAGCAAAACAGATTAACAAAGAGGGCTGGGTAGCAAAAAATAAACCTTACAAGGAAAAATAAACAGATGAAATCAAAGGAATTTATAAGACGGCTGACTGCCGTGGTTTTGGCGGCGGCTTTTACAGCAGGCACGCTGGCAGGGTGCTCCCTGTTTGAAAAAGAGGAGGAAACCACTACTACCACCACTACCACAACCACTACAACCACCACAACAGCTACCACCACCGAGGATACGGAAACTACCTTTAAGGAAACACAAACAAGAAAAATATATGAAGGACTTAAAAAGGACGAAAGCGGTTCATATTCCCACAAGGTAGCCACATATACTACATATTACAACTCCTCCGACAAGGAGAGAACGGAAAACCTTAAAACCGCCGTTGATAAAATTGACAACATTGTAGTTCCCGACGGAAAGACTTTCTCCTTTAACCAAACCGTAGGAAAAAGGACAATTACCGCCGGCTACAAAACCGCAAAGGTTGTAAAGGACGGCGAATTTGTGGACGGTCTGGGCGGCGGCGTATGCCAGATTAGCTCAACACTGTTTGAATGTGTGCTTCGTGCAAATCTTAAAATTGTTGCCAGAAGCTGTCACACGCTGAAAATCGGCTATGTGCCCTTGGGCGGTGACGCCACTGTTCAGTGGAACAGCAAGGATTTTCAGTTTAAAAACAACAGCGGCAGTGATATTAGGATTCAGTTTAAATGCGGCGGCGGCAAGCTTGAGTGCTCCGTTTATTCAAAGGATAAAATTGACTTGGGCGACGTTCAAATCAAAATCACCAAATCCGGCGACGATTATGTTTTGACAAGAACCGTTGACGGTAAGCAGAATTACCGCACCACAAGTCATTATCAGGCGGCAAAATCAAATTAATGCTTAGGGCTCCGATTATTACCGTTACCCTAACAAAGCAACCGATATACAAATAATTATTGATATTTTGCTCGCAATGTATTATAATAAAGTGCAAATGAGCCACAGGCTCAAATAAACATATAGGAGATATAAAATTATGCCACTTGTAACAACAACAGAAATGTTCAAAAAAGCATACGAGGGCGGTTACGCAATCGGCGCTTTTAATGTTAACAACATGGAAATTGTACAGGGTATCACAAGAGCCGCAAAGAAGCTTGACGCTCCCGTTATTCTTCAGTGCTCTGCCGGCGCAAGAAAATATGCGTCTCACGACTACCTTGTAGCAATGGTTAAGGCCGCTGCTGAGGAGACAGGTCTTCCAATCGCACTTCACCTTGACCACGGTCCTGATTTTGAAACCTGTAAGTCCTGCATTGACGGCGGTTTCACATCAGTTATGATTGACGGCTCTTCACTTCCTTATGAGGAGAACGTTGCTCTTACAAAGAAGGTTGTAGAATACGCTCACGCTCACGGAGTTGTAGTTGAGGGCGAGTTGGGCACACTTGCCGGCGTTGAGGACGATGTTCAGGTTGACGCTGAAAACGCATCCTACACAAAGCCTGAAGAGGTTTATGATTTTGCAACACGTACAGGCTGTGATTCACTTGCTATCGCAATCGGCACATCACACGGTGCTTACAAGTTCAAGCCCGGTCAGAAGCCACAGCTTCGTTTTGACATTCTTGAAGAGGTTGGCAAGCAGCTTCCCGGCTTCCCAATCGTTCTTCACGGTGCATCATCAGTTAATCAGGAGCACATCAAGATGATTAACCAGTACGGCGGTGAAATGCCCGACGCTATCGGTATTCCCGAGGATATGCTTCGTCAGGCGGCTTCAATGGCAGTCTGCAAGATTAATGTTGACTCCGACATTCGTATCGCAATGACAGCGGCTGTAAGAAAGCACTTTGCAGAGAATCCGACACACTTTGACCCACGTCAGTATCTCACTCCTGCAAGAGAGCTTATTGAAGAGGTTGTTGCTCATAAGATTGACGTTGTATTCGGCGCAGCAGGCCACGCAAACGACTAATCAGTCACAATTTGATTATTAGGGCAGGTTTATCCTGCCCTTTATTTATTTTGTTACAATGCACTTGGATATTATGAAAATTTATGATATTATTAGATTGTGAAAAATTGTTTAGTATATATTTGGGAAAAGCGAAATGAGTAATAATTTTAAAGGCTTTGATAAAGAAGCAAATAATTTTCTGTTTGAATTGCAATTTGTTAACACTATTGAAAAACAGAACGAAAATCTTTTAAAGTACAAAAAATATATAACCATACCCATTAATCTGTTATATCTTGATTTGTTGGAGGTTATCAATCAAATTAATGTAGATTTTGAAACAAAGCCTGCAAGGTGTATTTCATCCCCATATACAGACAGGCGATTTTCTCCGAATGTGCCTTTAAAGGAATATATGTATCTGCGCTTCAGACAGGCAAACAGGAAAGCAAATATAATAGGCTTATACTTTGATATGGGTTGTGATGCATACGGTTACGGATTGAAAATATATAAGCCTAATTCAAAGGATATGGATTTGCTTAGAGAGAAAATCCGCGAAAATGTTAAGCCCTGTTCTAAGCTTATTGATGATTTGATTTTAAAAGGCTTTGAGATAAACGGCGAAAAATACAAAAAAGACCATTTCCCCCAAATTCCCGATAGCTCTGCAAAGGAATTACTAAATATGAAATGCTTTAGCGTTTCTAAAACTAAATTAGTTAATGAAAGTGTTTGTACTCAGGAGCTAAGAACAGAGTTATCAAATGCATTTATGGATTTAAAGGAATTTATTGAATTATTAGCGAGGTAAAAATGAAATATACAGGTTGCATAATTGAAGAAAGCTTAAAAGATAAATCTATTATTGATGAATTTGAAATAGAAGAAGAAATCAACGATGACGGTATAATGTGGATAGTGAATATTGACGAAAGCAGGCTTGACGATGCTTTACCGAAATTGCAATCTGCAATGGTTGACGCACCTATATGGTATTGCGATTTGAAATGCGACGATTACCATTACATAATCTACAATGATAAAACTTTCAAGATTAATCGTGATTACGGTGAGCAATACGAGCAAGCAAAGGAATACGGACTGAAAAGAGGTATTCCGGAATGTCAATTACCAAATGCCACTTGGGCAAAGGAGAAAAATTGATTATGTTCAAGCACACCTAAAACTGCTTTTGTTCAGTGGATATAAGGAGCAATTTTTATTTGTTGTATTTCCCTTCAACGTGTGGTAAAATAAATATAAAAGGAGTGATACTATGTCACCGCAAATGCAAACAAAAAGGCGAAATGCAGTTGTTCTTGCAGACGCATTAAACAAAATTGAAGGAGTGCCTGTAACTGATTTTGCTCGTGAACTTTCAGCTAAATGGGCAAAGGGTGAAATCACCGGAGCAAAAAATGAAAGCAGCACTTATCGCCGCACATAAGAAGATTTCCTAATGAAAGATTTATACCTTTATGAAAATAGTCAATACTCAAGAACAAGCAAAAAATTATACACCCACAAAGCACGAATACATTGAATAAATCCCTTAAAGCGAGGCTTTAAGGGATTTTTTGTTGCTTAAATTGTCGGTAAATCTTATTCTTTCCAAGGGTACTGCTCCTGCTGGGCGACAAAGGTGTCGTAATCCTCGGCAAAGTGGAACTGCTGCTGTAAATCGGAGAAGAAATAGAGATAATCTGTATCCGGGTGGTTTATTGTTGCCTTTATTATATCCATACCGGAATTGGTTATGGGTCCTGCCGGCAGTCCTTTACAGCGGTAGGTATAGTAGGCGTCGTAAACCTCCTGTGAAAAGCCCTGCTCATCTCTTAACTTGGCGGCGTAAAAATACGTCACATCGGACTGAAGCTTTGCGCCCTTATTAAGTCTGTTGATAAACACGCTGGCAATATTTCCTGCGGACTCGTTGCCCAGCGCCTCCTCCTGAACCACACTGGCAAGGGTAATCAGTTCAAAAAGAGTCATATTATTTTTATCGCAGAAATCATACATTTCGTCGCTTAAACGCTCATCAAATGCGTCAAGCATAGTATCTGCAACATCGTGGGGGTCGCTGTTTTCAGCCAAATCATAGGTGGCCGGGAACAAAAATCCCTCAAGCTTGTAGGCAATCAAATCGTTGTCGGGGATTTCCTTGAGGAAATCATACTCAAACCCGTCCGTTGACTTGCACACCTGAAGAAAATCTGCCGCACTGCACACACCGTTTTCCTGCAATGTATCCGCAATTTCCATAACATTATATCCCTCAGGGATACAAACCTTAACGGATTTGTGGGAAATGTCGGGGTTTTGCAGTTTTTCGGCAATCTGCTGATAGGACATATCGGAGGTAAGATTATATTCGCCGTTTATATACTGAAAATCGGGATAATGCTTATCCATCCAGTTAGTCCACACAGCGTCGTAGATTACAATGGAATTTTTGTAAAGCTTTTGTCCAACCTCGTACTCAAAATCATTTTTTTCAATAACAAGAGTGTATTCGGTATTTGTGCCGTCGGTGCCGTTAATATCCTTTTGCACAAGGGAATAAAAATATCCCCCTGCCGCTAAAACGGCTATTACCAATATAATTGTAATAATTATAGGGGCTTTGCTTTTCTTTCTCTTAGCCATAATTTAATCCTCTGTCATCTGCATCGGAAGATGCTCAATGCCTCGGTCGGTTATCGTTTTTTCTCCCGTGGGAGTGAAGCCGAATTTCTTATAAAATTCCACGGCGTGAAGCTGGGAGTCAACCTTCACCGTCTTATATCCCAAATCATAACATTTTTTTACGAGAGATTCAACAAGGACCTTGCCTAAGCCGTAACCTCGCTGTGATTTTTTCACGGCAATTCTGCCGATTTTACAGCAGCCTTCGGAAAGCTCGGCAATTCTGCCTGTTGCCGACGGTTCACCGCCCTTATAAATCAGCGCATACAATGTTTTTTCATCACTGTCAAAGCCGTCAAATTCTTCGCCGTCATTAGCACCCTGCTCGTGTGTAAAAACCTCTGTCCTGATTTGCTTTACCTTGTCAAAATCGGGATGGCTTGACTTAATAAACTCGGTATTTATCATACAACCTGTACCTTAATCATATTTGTTGTGCCGGATATGCCCAGAGGAATACCGGCGGTAATTACCGCAATGTCGCCTTTTTTCAGCATACCTGCCTTTTCGGACACCTCAACGGCGTGGTCAAAAAGCTCGTCGGTGTTCTGCTTTTCGTCACAGAGCACCGGAGTAACGCCCCAGGACAGCACAAGCTGACGGTAAATTTTAGGAGCCGTTGTGGCGCCCACAATGGGAGTAAAGGGTCTGTACTTTGATATCATTCGGGCAGTTGTTCCGCTTTTTGTTACGGTAACAATGGCGGCGGCGTTTAAATCGTGGGCTGTTGTAACCGTTGCGTGAGAAATAGCCGAGGTGATTTCTCTGTTGTCGGTTTTCTCATAAAAATGATTGAACATGGTTTTGTAATCAATGTCCTTTTCGGTGGTTTCGGCAATGCGAGCCATAGTTTCCACCGCCTCAACCGGATGCTTTCCCACCGCTGATTCGCCGGAAAGCATAATGGCGGAGGTGCCGTCATAAATCGCATTGGCTACGTCTGTAATCTCCGCTCTTGTGGGGCGTGGATTGTCTATCATAGATTCAAGCATCTGTGTTGCCGTTACAACAATTTTACCTGCGTTATACACCTTTTTGATAATCATTTTCTGAATGGCAGGGATTTTTTCAAAGGGCACCTCAACGCCCATATCTCCTCTGGCAACCATTATGCCGTCGCTGACTCTGATAATTTCATCAATATTGTGAACACCCTGTCCGTTTTCAATTTTTGCAATAATTTTTGCATTTTTCCAGCCGATAGCCTCAAGATAATTACGCATAATCGTAATGTCCGTTGCACTGCGCACAAAGGAGGCGGCAATAAAATCAAAATCGTTTTCAGCGCCGAAGGATAAATCGTTCATATCCTTCTGCGACAGATAGGGCATATTAAGCTGTGCTCCGGGAACATTTACGCCCTTGTGGTTAGTCAAAAGACCGCCGTCAACAACGGTACAAACAATATCCGTCGGGGTGATATTTTTAACGGTCATTGAAATAAGTCCGTCATTTATCAGTATTCTTGCACCCTCTTTTACATCGTGGGGCAGTCCTTCATAATTAACATAGCATTTTTCATTTGTGCCAAGGCACTCTTTTGTTGTAAGGGTGTATGTGTCACCCTCGTTTACAACAACACCCTCGGGATTTTCAAAATCGCCCAGGCGAATTTCCGGTCCTTTTGTGTCAAGCAGAGTTGCGACAGGCATACCAAGCTCGTCACGCATTGCAACAACCTCGCTGAGCCTTGCCTTATGGGTATCATAATCTCCGTGGCTGAAATTAAATCTTGCAACATTCATTCCTGCCAGCATCATTTTTTTCAATACTTCGGTGTCATCCGTAGCAGGACCCACCGTACAAATAATTTTAGTCTTTCTCATAATGTTATTATCTCCGCACTGATATAACTTTAAAAAATTTTCTTAGAGTATTCTACCACATAATATCCAAAAATCAATATTAAATTAATAAATAATGCAGCTTGTTATTCAACCACCGGAGGAGTAAAGCCCTCTATTGCGCCTACAAGCTTTGGATGTCTTATAACAAAATGGATTTTAGGCGTTTTCTCTTTAGACACAATAGCCCATTTGCCCGGATTAACAAGGATTTCCATATTACTAAAGACCTTTGCCGCCTCACCTTGCACAAAGTCCTCTTTTTTTGCCCCGTTAAGCTCTTTTTCAAGAAAAGCGTTAAATTTCGCCTCCCTTTCCTCAGTGTAAATTTCCATAAGGGGAGTTGCTTTTTTCAGTATGTTATCCGCCTGTCTTTGATAATATGCAACCTCCTCCTTGATTTTTGTAAGATAATATTTTCCGTCGCCGTGGCTTGAGCTGATACATTCACCGCTGAGAGCGGCAGTGCCCGAGGTGTAATTCAGGTGCCTGAAAATACCTTTTTCATTGCTTTTTATGTAATATGGCGATACCTGACCCGTCATATAAATCGGAATCCATGCCTCAAGCCCCAGCATAAGCTCGTTCCAGGGACGGTCAAGGTTGTGAATTATATTAAGATGCACGCCTTTTTTTAAAAGCATCGCTATTGACATCATCCATTTTTTGTTGAAATCCATATCCTCAGCCATATCTGCCATAGGCATTTCGCTATGCATAAATATATCTGCCTTTGATTTTGACAGAATAGCCGTTTTCATAAAGTTAAGCTCACCCTTGCGCATGCCCTCTATACCGTAATAATTTTTGCCGGTTTGAATGCTTATGGGCAGTGTGGGAACCTTTATATCATTAAAATGAATTGCCTCAATAAATTCATCCAAATTAAAATCATTTAATTTATTCAAAAAATCCGAAATATAATCGGGGCCCTGCTCCCGGTTACTGCACAGCCAATTTTCTATAAGCTTTTTCGTGTCGTCGCCGTCTCCCACCAGACTATTTATTTTTGCCCGGTCCTCTGATGAGCTGTAACGTCCGGCAATATATGACGATACCTTGGACGCAAATTCCACCGGATCGGAAATTCTGCGCTGCTGTGACCTTAATCGTGACAGATATGACGGGTCATAGTTTATGGCTTTTGCAAGCTCGTTTGCGTTTATATCAAGAGCAGACATTAAATCATTAAGATTTTTTACCAAAAGCTCCGGATCAACGCCCCCGATATTCAGCGAGGCTTCAAAATCCGAAATAACCGTATCATAGGTTAAGGCAATATTCTTTTCCTTTGCAAGCGTTTCGATCCCCTGCGCTAATTTCTTCGCATTTTCCATGGCGGGAGTTCTCTGTCCGTTTTTATATCTGCTGATAACCGCCTGCGAAAGTCCGCTTGCCCGGGCAAGCTCCTTGGCACTGCAATCAATCTGCGTCATATATTGGTTTAACCTTTCATCAAGCTTCATTTTATCACCCCATATAACTTCTTTATTTACATTAAACACGCAAATTGCCAATTTGTCAATGCCTTATTTGGCAATCCGATTTACAATTATCAAAGTATATTATATGATAAAAATATAATAGTAGAGAGGAGTTTTCTATGAAAAAGTTATTTTCTTTCTTAATGGCGGCAGTAATGGTTATAAGTACATTGCTTGCCCTGCCCTTCAGTGCAAGTGCAATGACCGAGGCTGACGCTTCCGGCGCAAAAGCCGTAACCGCTTCGGCAACAAAATTTACCGATAACAATGCTTCCATTGTTGTTGACGACGGTTACCTCTACTACAAAATCTCCGTTGCGGAAAGCGGTGCGTATTCATTGTACACCGAAGAGGTTGACGGCGCAGATACCTGCGGTGAGCTCTACTTATCAACTAATTTGAATATGCCGATTTGTGAAAACGATGATGGATATTATTTTGATACCGGTGATTTTGGTATAGAATGTTATCTTGAAAAAGGTAAAACCTACTATTTGGCAGTTTGTTATTATGATAATGATGATCTCG
>JBJEPO010000115.1:0-10653 GCA_051881275.1 Eubacterium sp.
AATAGTATATTTAATTCTCAGCTTTGCAACACAGGCTTGGGCATACACTTGGGCGCTTTTCTTGATAATACCCATTTACTATTGGATTATCATCGCATTTACAAAAAAGTAAATACATAAGCAAATGGCATCTTGGGAATACCTCAAGGTGCCGTTTACTTTGCCGCAGCATAGTTTGTCTATGCTGTTTTTTCTTTTGCTTTTATAACATTTTGGGTGATTTTGTGCGTCAAAATCATATGCTCGCCAAGATTTTGACATTTATATTGACTATTTCTTTCAATGATGATAAAATGAGATTGCCAAATAATCACATTTTAATATTCTTTTATTATTTAGACCAGAACGGCTTTTTTTATCCTTTGGAAAAAATGCAAGCTCTGTTATATCGTTCTGGTTTATTTAGAATAGATGTGATTGTTTGGCGACAGTTGGAGCTATGCGTTTTTGGCGTACAGCTTAGCTGTACGCATTTTTTATATTAAAGGAGAAAAAATCATGAAAAAAGTAAAACAATTACTTAGTCTGTTTTTATCGGCTATAATGCTTTTTAGCATTACAGCAGGAATTGACCTATCAGCCTATGCAATTAATCAAGGTGTTTGTGGTGATTATGTTTTTGAAGTGTTAGATGAACATAAAAAGACTGCTGAAATAGTTGAATATCAAGGATATGGTGGAGATGTAACTATTCCGATTACCGTGAATGGTTATAAAGTTATCAAAATAGGAGATTATGTTTTTGAAAATTGCGACACTTTAAGGAAATTAACTATTCCGTATGGTGTAACTTTAATCGGAATTTGGGTTTGCAATGACTGCAATAATTTAAGCGAAATAGTCATTCCAAATAGTGTTGTATCTATTGGTGGTCATTCATTTAGTAAGTGTCCCTTACTAAAGAGCATTTACATTCCAGAAAGCATAAAATACATTGCTTGTGATAACGGTGGTGGTTATAGAATGTGTGAATACAATTGTTTTTATGACTGTGAATCCTTAACTGCTATAAATGTATCTGAAAAAAATACCAATTATTCAAGTAAAGACGGCGTATTGTTCAATAAAGACAAAACGAGATTGCTTATTTATCCTGACGGAAAAGAAGGAGATTATGTTGTTCCTAACACTGTAAATATTATCAATGATTCATCATTTTATGGTGCAAAATATTTAAAAGAAGTAACACTTCCATGTAGCGTTACAAGAATAAACGGTTTCTCATTTGAAGGCTGTAATAACTTGGAAGCAGTCAATATGGCTACAAGTATTAAATTGATCTACGGTAATGCTTTTTTAGGTTGTGATAAATTAAAAAACATTTACTATGAAGGAACATTTGATGAGTGGAGAAATATTAATATTTTTACCGATGAAGGAAACATTGAAATATCCTTCCTAAATGCAAACATAAATTATGATACAGATAACAGTTGGTTTCATACTGTAAAAAATAGTTTAATTTATAACAATAGCATTCATTTTAAGCAATGTGAATGCGGTAAAATAAAAACCGATATAGAGAAACACATATATAAAAATATAATAACAAAAGCTACCTCATCCGCTAACGGTAATACTGTAACAAAGTGCAGTGTATGCGGTGAAATAAAAAGTAATTCTACAATTTACTATCCAAAGACAATTACGCTTTCTACAACAACTTACACATATGACGGAAAGGTGAAAAAACCGACGGTAAAAGTTGTCGGCAGTAACGGAAAGACGATTTCGTCAAGCAATTATACCATATCTTACACAAACGGCAGAAAGAATGTCGGACAGTATGCTGTCACAATCAAGTTTAAAGGCAATTACAGTGGAACAGTAAAGAAAGCCTTTACGATTAAGCCAAAAGCAACCAGCATATCAAAAATAACATCCGGCAAGAAAAAGTTTACTGTTAAATGGAAAAAGCAAGCTTCACAGACAACAGGTTACCAAATTCAGTATAGCACTTCATCAAAATTCAGTAATGCTAAAACAGTTACTGTTTCAAAGAACAAAATAACATCAAAAACCATTTCAAAGCTTAAAGCGAAGAAAAAGTACTATGTTCGTATTCGTACATATAAAACCGCAAACGGCAAAAAATACTATTCGGCTTGGTCTAAGGCAAAATCTATTACAACTAAAAAATAAAAATATATATAAACAACATAAGGCGTACACTCTTTATTGAGCGTACGCCTTCACATTTTCTTTTGTTTTATCAGTATAAATAATTTGTGTGGGAGATGAGCTTGCCGTTTTTATAGTAGGTACGAGGCACACGGCGCGCCACACGGCAGGGCAGTTCATAATTAAATGAGTACGCCTCGCCGGACACCTGCTCCATTGACAGGACTGCGTCGCCCTGTTTGCCCACAAGAACAACAGGTGTTTCCACCTGAACATCGTCAATATCGCTGACATCCACCATAAACTGGTCCATACAAACTCTACCCAAAATGGGGGCATATTTGCCGTTGATGATTACCCTGCCCTTATTTGAAAGGCATCGTGGATAGCCGTCGGCATATCCTACGGGAATTGTGGCAACCTTAGTGGGCTTATCGGTTTTATACGTACCGCCGTAGGAAATTTCTCTGCCCGGCTCAAGAGTTTTAATATGAGAAACGTGGGTAAGCCAGGTCATTGCCGGCTTTATACTAAGCAAGCCTTTATCTACCTCCTCCGAGGGATAAAGTCCGTAAGTGATAATGCCCATACGGCACATATCAAAATACTCGTCAAAATTCATAATGCCTGCAGAATTATTCAAATGCTTAATAGGTATTTCAACACCTCTGTCGGCAAGCATTGACACAAACTGCTTATATCTTTCACGCTGAGCCTTTGCCTTGGTTAAATCGCTTTCGTCAGCAGTGGCAAAGTGAGAAAACATACCCTCGGCATAAATTCCGGGGAGAGAGCATATTTCCTTGCAAATATCCGCACTCTCCTGCGTAATCTGAAAGCCTATTCTGCTCATTCCCGTATCAATACAAAAATGGAAAGGAACATTCTTATTCTGCTTAACCGCCTCGCCGGACAACGCCTTTGCAGTTTCAAGTGAGAAAATCGGAATACGTATATCGTATTTTACAACGGTTTCATACACATTGGGAGATACATAGCCGAGAATTAAAACAGGTGTTTTTATGCCCGCTTTTTTTAATTCAACAGCCTCCTCAATACAAGCCACGCCGAAAAAGTCGCACTTATCATCAAGGAATTTTCCAAGCTCAACTGCACCGTGTCCATAGGCGTCTGCCTTGATTACACCGAGAATTTTTACATTTTCGGGAAGCTTTGCACGCACGCTGTTATAGTTGTATTCAATGGCGTCCAGGTCAATAGCCGCCTGCGTTCTGAAATACATTATTTAATCACCTCTGCAATAGGAACAGTTTTAATATCATTGTCCTCAAAGGCTTTATTGAGGGCTTTAACAAATTCAAGAGCTTTTACACCGTCGCCGTGGACGCAAACGGAATGTGCGTCAACTGTGATTTCTTCACCTGTATATGCGGTAACCTTTGAGGATTTAACCATTTTTATTACTCTTGCAATAGCCTCGTTCTCATCGGTTATCATTGCGCCGTCAAGTCCTCTTTTTCGCAGAGTTCCGTCAGCCTCGTAGGCTCTGTCGGCAAAAACCTCGCCTGCGTAGGCAATGCCTTCCTCTTTGGCGGCTTCAATCATTTTAGAGCCGGAAAGCGCCAGCAAAATAAGACTGCTGTCAAAATCCTTAATTGCTTTTACGATTGCCTTAGCAAGAGCAAAATCCTTTGCCGCCATATTGTACATAGCACCGTGAGGCTTGACGTGTTGCAAAGCAATTCCCTTTACATTTGCAAAAGCAGAAAGTGCACCCAGCTGATACAGTGTATAATCATACACCTGACTTGGTGTTACATCCATATTTGTTCTGCCGAAATTTTCCTTATCCGGATAGCCGGGATGAACCCCTGCCGCCGTGTTAAACTGCCTGCACAAATCAATGGTACTGTTCATTATTTCGCTGTCTCCGGCGTGAAAGCCGCAGGCAATATTTGCGCTGGTAACAAGGGGTATTATGTCTTTATCAAAGGCCGCTCCCTCGCCCAAGTCGGAATTCAAATCAATTTTATACATAAAAAATCCCTTCAAAAATCAATATTTAAGCTGTGTATTTTTAACGTCTGTAATAAACATATGACCCGGTGAATGAGTAATTGCAATATCGGGCTTTGTTGCCATAACTACGTTCTGGGGAGTAACGCCGCAGGGCCAGAAAACAGGCACCTCGCCGGGATTTATGGTAACACTGTCGCCATAGTCGGGCTTTGTTACATTACTGATGCCTATTGCTTCGGGATAGCCGATTTGTATAGGTGCACCGTGAACTCTCGGCATTGCCGCAGTAACATTAACCGCCTTAACAACCAAATCGTGAGGAATAGGGCGCATGGAAACCACCATATTTCCGTGGAACACACCGGCACTGTTAAGCTCTATATTTGTGTTGAACATAGGTACATTCTTACCCTCTTGAATATGGCGAACGGGAATCTGTGCCTCCAGCAGCTCAGCCTCAAAGGAGAAGGAACATCCAATTAAAAAGTACACAAAATCCTCCTGCCACAAATCGCTGATATCGGTAACCTCTTTTTCAAGAACACCGTTTTTCCAAATTCTGTATTTTGGGAAATCCGTGCATATATCGCCCTTCTCAGCCATTGCTTTAATTTCTCTGCTACCTGCGTCGCCAACTTCAAGAATAGGACATGGCTTTGGATTTCGCATACAGAAAAGCAGAAAATCAAAAGCATATTTTTTAGGGAGAATACACAGATTAGCCTGGGCGTAGCCGTTGCACATACCCGAGGTCTGTCCCGTAATTTTCCCCTGTCTGATAAGTTCCTTAACCTGCTGAGGATGCATATTTGAATAGTCCATAAATTCCTCCGTACCAGGGTAACGATAATAATCGGAACCCTAAACAAATTTATAAAAAAGTTTATCAAAATATTTTTTCTGTTTTTTTGCCGCCTTTTCCGCCTCTTTGGCACTTACCCTGACAAAAGTTATTTTACTGCCGGGCTTAGCCTGTGCGAGCAGAGGCAAATCCGCAGAAATTACCGTGGCGGCTTTGGCATAACCGCCTGTGGTCTGGTGGTCTGCCATAAGTATAATGGGTTTGCCGTTTTTAGGTATCTGCACCGAGCCGAAGGCAATGGCATTTGATATTATATCCATACCGTTTTTGCCCTCAAGGGCAGGTCCGTCAAGTCGTATGCCCATTCTGTCAGACTCGTTTGTAACAGTATATTGCGCCGAAAAGAAGGTTTGCATATCCTTTTCGGTAAACATATAATCCTCCGGTCCGGCAACGGCACGCACCTTAATTTCATCATCGTAATGAAAAGGCTCTAAAAATCTTTTTTCAACATCATCAACAGGCAGATTGTAGCTGTCAGTTTCAATAACATCGCCGTTTTTCAAGGCTCTGCCAAAGTATCCGCCCATTGAAGATTTCAAATTTGTAGAACGGCTTTTCATTACAAAGGGCACCTTTATTCCGCCGCTGACGGCAAGGTAACAACGCATACCGTTTTTGCAGTATTCCGTTTTAAGCACATCGCCGGCTTTAACAAAATAGGCTCTGTTGGTATCAATGCTTTTCCCGTTGATTTTAGGAGAAAAATCACCACCGGACAAGGCGATAACATAATCCTTTGTAAACTCAGCCGTAATACCCATAACTGTCATTTCAATAACGGCACAATTATGGCAGTTGCCCACTAACAGATTTGCCGTTTGCATAGAAAAGGAGTCCATTGCGCCGTTTTGGGAAAAGCCGTTTTTCATCACGCCGAATCTGCCCTTATCCTGCACCGTTGACAGCAGTCCCGAGGAAATAATTTTAATACTCAAAGCATTACCTCCTCTGCTTCAACCTTATAATCGCCGCTTTTGACAAGGGCTTCAATACGCTGATATTCGTCGTAATCAATTTCGTAAAATCTTATGTAATCCCCTGCATTGTATAGAATTGGATTTTCCTTGGTCTTATCGTAAACTCTTACTGGAGTTTTTCCTATAAGTCGCCATCCTCCCGGAGAGGCTACCGGATATATACCCGTCTGTTCACCGCCGATACCCACTGCGCCCTCAAATATTTCAAGGCGAGGCTCCTCAAGCCGCGGAGTAACAATACGGCTGTCCATACCGCCTAAATAGGCAAAGCCCGGCAAAAATCCAAGCATATAAATAAGATAATCGCAGGAGGTATGTATATCAATAACCTGTTTTCTGTCAAGACCTGTATGAGCGCAAACACTGTCCATATCAAGCGCAAATTTATCGTCATAGCAAACAGGGATTTTATAAAGAGCTGCAGGTCGGCTGTCCCCTGTTTTAATGGACTTAATAATGCCGCTCAGCGTTTTTATAAGACGCTTTGACGAAATAACGCAAGGGTCATAAAACACCGTAAGACAATTAAAGGCAGGAACAAGCTCCACCACGCCTTTAATCTTTTTTTTGCTTATAATATCAGACAAAGAGGTAACGCATGCGTTAACCTCTTTGCTTATTTCATTTTTAAATTGAACGGTAACCGCACAGTCGCCGTTTTGTAAAAATGAGTATATCATCTTGTGAAAAATCCTTTTTTCAATGTATTGTCAAACCAAGCGCCTGTTTTATCCTCAACGGTGTGGGGATATTCAATAAGGGCACCCATCATATCAACCAAAGGAAGATTTATATTTTTACCGATACCGTCAATATACGGTCTCGGCTTTCCGTACATATCAAGCATACCTGCACCTGCGGCGGCATCCATTGCCGTTGCCTCCTCCTCGGAGGTGTGGAACAAACTTGTGTCGCCGAGAATAAACGCAGTTGCCGCCATGAGAGCATTACAGCCCCAGTCGGAAACCGTAGCGGTGATAATATTATCTGCGGCGGTGTCGGCAAGGATGCCGTAGCCTGTACCGGCTTTACAGCCGCCCACCTCGGCATAAGGGATATACTGACGGATATGGTCTTCAATGGCAGCCATACCGATTTCGTTGCCTAAATCACCGATGGACAGATTATATATGCCAAGCTCCTGACATTTTTTAAACAAAACGTCATATTTTGCCTCAACGGTTGTGGTGTTTACGCCCACGGCGTTATGGTAATATCCGTTTTTGTTTCTGCCGGGTGCTTCGTTTGTTATAATCGCACAGGGCAGACCGTGGGACAAAATCTCGTTAGTCTGTGCCTGAGCTTGGTCAAGAAGCTTAGTAAATTCAACAACGCAGACAGTATTCTCGCCTATGTTGTCCAAATCGTCGGTAATATTAAAATCAAGCACATTACTCATAGCCTTTATGGCTTTAAGGCATTGTGAGGGAACAAGCATAACCGGCTTTGCCTTAAATGCTCTCATCAAAAAGCGTGCCAAAAGAGTAGAGGAAATAATGCCGTCAGTCTCTGCCTCCTCCCATGGAAGAAGCACAAAGCCTGTTAAAATGAACACCTTTTCGCCCTCTTTTACGTTTTCAACAAGGCCCTTTGCGGCGTGAGTTGAAAGAGGCTCGCCTGTAAATTCCTTGGCACCCTCGTAAAGAATGCGGCAAACTCCGTATCCTCTCGGGTCAAGGTTCATAAGATTATCAAGATTATAGCCTACGTTAAGTAAAGTTAATTCTTCTCTGTTCATACTTATTTTCTCCGATTACTTACACTGCTCCTCAAAATCCTTAACAAGAGCGTCCTGAATAGTTTTAAGCATTTCGGGAGCCTTACCGCCTACGGGCTTGCCGTCAACAGTTCTGACAGGGATACAGAAGGAGCCTGTGGAATGAACAACTACCTCGTCGGCGTTCATAAGCTCGTCAAGAGTATAATCTCTTTCCTCAACGCCGAATCCCAGCTTTTCGGCAAAGGCGAGGAGTCTTAATCTTGCAGTACCGGGAAGAACCTTATCATCAAGCTGATGAGTAATAACCTTGCCGTCCTTGAAAATAGATACATTTGAATGGGCACACTCTGTAACAATATCGCCGCGGTGGAAAATAGCCTCCTCACAGCCTGCTCTGTCTGCCGCAGTTGCCGCAAGACAGGACGGAATAAGGTTAAGTGTTTTACAGTTGCAATAATAAAATCTCTTGTCCTCATAGGTGATAACATCAATAGGCTTATATGTATCTGCAACAGGGCTTGGTGTAAGGGTAATCCAGAGATTTGCCTTAATATCCTCAGCATAAATATGACCTCTCAAGCCTGAGCCTCTTGTAACCTGCATATATACAAACTGGTCGCCGTCGTCAACCTTAAGCACCAATTCTGTAAGAAGCTTTTCAAGCTCGCTTCTTTCAATAGGCATATTAATATCAAGTATTCTTGCACTGTTATAAAATCTGTCAAGATGTGCCTTCATATCAAAAATCTTGTGATTATGAGCGTATGTTGCATCATAAATTCCGTCACCGAACCAGCAAACTCTGTCCAGCATAGGAATTTTCATTTCTTCAATTAAACCGTATTCTCCGTTATAATATCCTAAGTTTTTCATAAATCTGCCTCCTGAAATAGATATAGAAAAATCGGCAAAGGTGTTAAACCAGACTCCTTTGCCCACCAACCTATTTTAATACTATTATATTAAAATGTAAATATTAAATTTTATATTTTTTTAATAGTTATTAGATTTATTATTATATTAGATATACAAAGGTCTATTATTTTAGATAAAAACGCACCGCATACACAATGTATGCGGTGCCGAAATGCTTATTTTACTGTATTAATTACTCTGCATCGGGTGCATAGTAATCAACAAGCTTAGCAAGCTTATTGTATTTTTCAATAGAATTATCTGCTGCGATTGCAAACAGCTTTTCAGCCTTACCGGGGAATGCTCTCTTAAGTGCTGAATATCTTGTTTCACCTTCAATGAACTCAACATAGTCAGCGGTAGGAGCCTTGGAATCCAATGAGAACGGATTTTTGCCTTCCTCAATAAGAGCAGGATTGTAACGGAACAGGTTCCAGTAGCCTGCTGCAACAGCCTTCTTCTGCTCAGCCTGGTTAAACGGCATCTTGATACCGTGGTTGATACAAGGTGCGTAGCAGATGATAAGTGAAGGTCCGTTGTATGCGGCTGCCTCCTGGAATGCCTTTAAGCACTGTGCGGCATTTGCACCCATAGCAACCTGTGCAACGTAAACATAGCCGTAAGACATAGCAATCTGAGCAAGGTCTTTCTTCTTAACAACCTTACCTGATGCGGCAAACTTAGCAACAGCACCGGTAGGTGTAGCCTTTGATGCCTGTCCGCCTGTGTTTGAGTAAACCTCGGTATCAAATACAACGATATTTACATCCTCGTTAGAAGCGATTACATGATCAAGACCGCCGAAGCCGATATCATAAGCCCAGCCGTCACCGCCGAAGATGAACTGATACTTCTTAGCGGCATAGTCTGCGTCCTTCAGGAAGTCCTCGGCAGCGGCAGCAGCGTCGCCGTCAAGCTTAGCATCCTTAAGAGCGGCAATAAGAGCCTTAGCGTCAGCCTCATTCTTTGCTGCGTCTTCATAAGTAGCAAGCCAAGCATCAGCCTCTGCAACACCTGCTTCTGAAAGAACCTGAGCGTCTGCGGCAAGTCTTTCACGGATTTGCTTTTGAGCAAGCATCATACCGTAGCCGAACTCTGCGTTATCTTCAAACAGAGAGTTTGACCAAGCAGGACCGTGACCGTTCTTATCTACGGTATAAGGAGTTGAAGGAGCTGAACCGCCCCAGATTGATGAACAGCCTGTTGCGTTGGCAATGTACATCTTGTCACCGTAGAGCTGTGTTACAAGCTTAGCATAAGGAGTTTCACCGCAGCCTGCGCATGCGCCTGAGAACTCAAGATAAGGCTTTCTGAACTGAACGCCGATGGTGTTGTTTGTAAGAACCTCTGGCTTAGCCGGAGTATCAACAAGTGCGTCAAATGACTTCTGAACCTTAAGCTGAGAAGCGATTGGCTTCATAGTAAGTGACTTTGTAGGACAAACGTTAGAACATGAACCGCATCCTGTACAGTCAAGAGCGGAAACGATAAGTGCAAACTGATAATCTGTTCTCTTGTGCTTAATCATTGTGGTGCCTTCCGGAGCGGCGGCAGCCTCATCAGCATCAAGGCAAACGGGTCTGATTACAGCGTGAGGACAAACCATTGAGCACATATTACACTGAGCACACTTTGTAGGATCCCATTCGGGAACGGAGATAGCAATACCTCTCTTCTCGAATGCGGCAGAGCCTTGAGGATATACGCCGTCTGCGCTGTCAACAAAAGCAGATACGGGAAGGTCGTCACCGTGAAGTCTGCCCACAGGGTCAAGAATATCCTTAACAAACTTCTTCATATCGGCACGGTCTGTATCAACGCTGATTTCTCTATCCTCGTCAACAGCGTCCTTCCAGGAAGCAGGAACGTCAATCTTAACAACCTCCTGAGAGCCTCTGTCAATACCGCTGCAGTTAGCGTTAACAATTGCCTCGCCCTTCTTGGAGAACTTGGCAACAACCTTTTCCTTCATATACTTAATTGCTTCTTCAACAGGAAGAATACCGCTGATGGTGAAGAATGCAGACTGAAGAATTGTTGATGCACGTCCGGGAAGACCAACTTCCTCGGCAATC
>JBJEPO010000116.1:0-10566 GCA_051881275.1 Eubacterium sp.
TACCGGCAGCGACGGCAATGGCGACAACAGCGGTGAGGCCGGCTCTTCTTTCAGTTAGTACGCACGGCAGAGACGAGATAATGTATAATTATGCCCTGTTCAGCCGAACGGGGCTTTTCTTTTGACTTAATAAGTGAATAAAAATTGAAAGGAGAACAGGTATGAAAGCAAGCGTTGCAATTCAGGTATTGCCTAAAGCAGACAGCGAGGAAGAGCTTGTGCGCATTGTTGATGAGGTTATCGCCTACATTAAAAGCACAGGTCTTAACTGCTCGGTGGGTCCCTTTGAAACCACAATAGAGGGCGAAAGCTATGACGAGCTTATGGAAATTGTTGCAAACTGTCAGAAGGTTGCAATAAATGCAGGCTGTGACAGCGTAAGCGCTTATGTAAAAATTGTTTACAACCCTGAGGGAGAGGTACTTACCATTGACCAAAAAATTACAAAGCATCACCAATAAAAGCGCGCCGGTTATCGCATTAGCGGTAATTCTGATTATATGGTATATATGCTGTGACAAGGAGGTTGTGCCGGCATATATGCTTCCGTCCCCCACGGACGTATTCAAGGCTTTTTTTGACAATTTCTCGGTAATGATGCAGCAGGCCGCCGTAACCTTACAGGAGGCGTGCTACGGTCTGCTTATCGGCGTTGCTTTGGCTTTTATAACAGCCACCTTAATGGACAGATTTAATTTTCTGTACAAGGCACTGTACCCAATACTTGTAATTACCCAGACAATACCGACCATAGCCATTGCACCATTGCTGGTGCTTTGGATGGGATTCGGTATGGCACCGAAAATTACGCTGGTTGTAATAACCACCTTTTTCCCCATTGCAATAGGGTTGCTTGACGGCTACCGCAGTGTAGATAAGGACGCCGTTAACCTAATGCGAGCAATGGGTGCAAACAGGCTTCAGATTTTCAGATACGTTAAACTGCCCAACGCCACAGGCTCCTTTTTCTCGGGGCTTCGCATTTCCGCATCCTATGCGGTAGTAGGTGCGGTGGTATCCGAATGGCTGGGCGGATTTGAGGGTCTCGGCGTGTATATGACAAGGGTCAAAAAAGCCTACGCATTTGACAGAATGTTTGCGGTTATAGTTTTTATATCCGTAATAAGTCTTTTACTTATGGCATTGGTTGGCTTGCTTCAAAGGCTGGCAATGCCCTGGGAAACAAAAAGCAAAAGAAAGGATTAAATACAATGAATAAATTTATTAAAAAAGCAGTTGCGGGCATCTGCGCCGCAAGTCTTGTATTTTCACTTGCCGCTTGCAGTGCAAATACCGACAGCAAAGAGGACGTATCAAAAGCAACAAGAAACGAAAACACAGTTGATATAACCGTCTGCCTTGACTGGACGCCGAACACAAACCACACAGGTATGTATGTTGCTCTTGCAAACGGCTATTACGATGAGGCAGGTCTTGAGGTTGAGATTGTACAGCCTCCCGAAAGCGGTGCAGTTCAGGCTTGCTCCGCAGGTCAGGCACAGTTTGCCGTTGACGCACAGGACACACTTGCACCTGCATTTACCTCCGACACTCCTATGAATGTTACCGCTGTTGCCGCTCTTATTCAGCACAACACATCGGGTATCATTTCCAAGGCAGGAGAAGGAATGGACAGCCCTAAAGGACTTACAGGCAAAACATATCTCACCTGGGACAGTCCTGTTGAAAAGGCTATGATGGAAAATGTAGTTAATAAGGACGGCGGTGACTGGAGCAAGGTTAAGCTTATTCCCAATGAGGTAACAAACGAAGCGCAGGATGTTCAGCAAAATCCCGACCACGCAATTTGGGTATTCTACGGCTGGGGCGGTATCAATTCAAAGGTAAACAATATTGACACCGATTTCTTCTACTTCAAGGACATTAACCCTGTATTTGACTATTACACACCCGTACTTGTTGCCAACAACGATTTTCTCAGCGAAAACCCCGACGCTGCAAAGGCATTCCTTGCCGCAACAAAGAAAGGCTACGAATACGCAATAGAAAATCCCGAGGAAGCGGCCGACATTCTCATTAAGAGCGACGACACAAAGTCTCTTGTAGGTTCAGAAGAGCTTGTAACGGAAAGCCAGAAATGGCTTGCAGACCAGTATATTGCCGACGCTGAAAAATGGGGATATATTGATGCAGAGCGTTGGGATGCCTTCTACAAATGGCTGTCCGACGAAAAGCTTGTTGAAAAGGAGCTTCCGGCAGGAACAGGATTTACTAACGACTATCTTGCTTAATTGTTATGGATATTTTAAAGGCTGAAAAAATAAATAAAAGCTTCGGCGAAAAGCAGGTGCTTAAGGATGTTTCAATTCATCTTAAGGAAGGCGAAATAATCAGCCTTTTAGGTGTAAGCGGAGCAGGAAAAACTACGCTTTTCAATGTTCTTTCCGGCATATACAAGCCTGATAGCGGTAATGTTTATCTTAAAGGTGAGGACGTTACCGGCAAGCCGGGAAAAATAAGCTATATGCTCCAAAAGGACCTGCTTTTTCCCTACCGAAAGGTAATTGACAATGTTTGCCTGCCTCTTATTTTAAACGGTATGAAAAAGAAAGAGGCACGCAAGGCTGCCGACAAATATTTTGAGGTGTTCGGTCTTGAGGGAACACAAATGAAATATCCCGCACAGCTATCGGGCGGTATGAAGCAGAGGGCGGCTCTTTTGAGAACCTACCTATCCTCCGACGGCGTGGCTTTGCTGGACGAGCCCTTCAGTGCACTGGATACCATTACAAAGGGAATTATCCACAAATGGTATCTTGATGTAATGAAAAAAATCAATCTGTCCACCGTGTTTATAACCCACGATATTGACGAAGCAATTTTACTGTCCGACAGAATATGCATACTTTCGGGCGAACCGGGAACCATCACACAGGAAATAACCATTGATGTTCCCCGTCCGAGAGAGGACGATTTTAACCTTACCGATGAATTTTTGCAGTACAAACGGCAGGTAGTAGAGGCACTTCATTTAAAATAAGCGACAAAAAGCAATCCCCGGCGCTTCATTGTGCCGAGGATTGTTTTTTGTATAATTTAACTTTTATTCAAAGCTTATTTGTGTAAATACGCCGTAATGGTCGCTGATATAACCGCCGGAAACATTATTAAGCACGTGATAATTACTGCCTGTGCCGGAGGTAAAGATAAAGTCAATAGGCTTATCGCCGGTGTTTGTATATCCCCAATCCTGCCAGGTAGCCTGCTCCATGCTATTATCAGTTGTATCGTTAAGAGTCTGTGTAATTTTTGCATAGGCGTCGGAGTCGTCCGTGTTGTTAAAATCACCTGTCAGAACAATATTAACATCTTCGCCGTATTCGCCTTTTATATCGGTGATTTTGTCAACTATTACCGACGCACCGAAGGCTCTTGCCTCCTCGCTGGAATTGTCAAGATGAGTGTTCATACTAACGTAAATCACACCGGTTTCATTATTTTTAAGAACGGCATAGGAGCATATTCTGTTGCATCCTGCCTCCTGCTCTTCACCGTTTTCATCGGTATAGGTATATTTACTCTCTTTATCGGGAGTTTCGGACAACCAAAAAGTATTCGTCTCCACAGGGATATATTTATCCTTCAGCCAGAAAACGCCGTTCATTTCGCTGGTGTTTTCGTCACCGTCCCCTCCTCTTTTAACTGCGTAGCTATCGTAGTCGGGGAGAAGCTTTTCAAGCTTGGAAAGCCAGTCGGAATTAAGCTCCTGAGTGCCGATAAAATCGGGATGAACCCTGCTCATTTCGTCTGCAAATCTTACACATCTGTCCTCGCTTGCGGTATCGTCAAAGGACGTGCCCCAGGGTGACGCCAAATTAAAGGACACTACTGTAACATCACTTTCGGGATGAGCGGCATAATCGGTTTTGTCATAGGTTTGAAGGGCTTTAGGTGAAATCACTGCACACACCACCGCCAAAGCAACGCACAATACAGAGCAAATAATTGTGCTGATTTTCCTTTTAGATGTTTTAGGCTTTGCCGTAATATAATGGAGTACAAATTCGGCACAGTAGATAGCCATTGTTACATAAAATCCTACACGCACCTGACCGCCTGCAATGCAAACGGCAAGGGACAAACCGCCGAAAGCTGCCGTATTAACCAAGCTGAAAATTATATTTCGCCTGAAGCCGTATTTTGTGGCGGAAAACAGGCTGTTAATTATTTCAGCCAAGGACAGCAAAATTATCATAACCATTGCCAAAACGGCAAAGAGATATGACAGATTTTTTGCCATTGCGCCTATATCAAAGCCGTGGTTTATTATGCTCATTATAAATGCAATAAGCGAAATCTTTTTACTGCCGGCATAGTACATAGGCAGGCACATAGACGCCAGCGGTGTAAAAAACAGTATAAGGCGCACTATAAGAAGCGGTGACGATACAGAGGAATTTTTAAGTATATTTAAGAAACGCTGAACTGCGTCCACCTCTTTTTTTGCCTTTACGGCGTCTGCCTCAAGCTGTTCGTCCATTTTGTAATAAAGCAGATTAACGGAGCAATTAGGGCAGTTTTGCTTCATATAAAACAGGCTTAATTTATGTCCGCATTTGGGACATTTAGACTCTCTTTTAAGCATCTGCCTCACCTCCGTCGGAAACCTTCTTGGAAAGCTCTTGTCTGCGAACCTTCATATCATCACGTATTTTAGCAAGCTTTTCACCGCGCAAATCGTAGAAGAAATAAGGAATTACACTGATAAGACCTGCCAAATTAGGCACTATTGTAAAGAATGTCCACAGCCAGAACTGTGTGGGATGACCCCCTGCCGATGTGCACTGCGCAATAGTTTCTGTGGTGCCGTCGGCAAGTGTTTTTGTTGTTACCATATAGCCGATTACAGGCAAAAGCGCCGTTGCTATTGATGTGGAAAGAGAGGAGGTAAGCTTTGCAATAAATGTAAGAACAGAGAAGGAAATTCCCTCGTTTCTAACGCCTGTTTTCCACTCCATATAATCTACGGTATCACCTATCATTTCGGTGGGAACAACCATATTTATTGTGCCGACAAATCCCAAAAAGATATTTTGAACGGCAAGAACAGGCACGGCAATATACCATACATCATAATGATTATATCCCACAAAGAAGCAGATTGTACCGACAACTGCCTTTGTAATGGCAACGGCAAAAACAATCTGCCTGTTGTCAAGCCTGCGCTTAATCATAGGCAAAAATGCGTAGGCGGCATATCCGCCGATGGTGCCGAACAAACCTACAACAAGACCCATTGACATAAGATTAAGCACTTCGTTATAGTAGTAATTTCCGAAAATACCGGCAACGCTGGCAACAGTACCCAGCACATTACCTAATACAATAAGCATAAGCGGTTTATTTTTAAACAGATAGCGAAATCCGTCAAAGATACTGCTTTCCTGTACCGACTGAACAACCCTTTCCTTTGTAAACAAGCCTGCAAGGGAAAACAGACCCACACAGAATATTCCGGCAAGCAGACCCATAAATGCAAACACCTGCTTTAAAGACCAGCCGATAACATTATTTTCGCTTAAATCCATAAGAACGGGCAAAATTGTTGTTGAAAGGCCGCCGATAATACCGGAAATAAAACGGGCGGAGGATATTGCTCTTGTTCTGTCGGAGGGTGACGGTGAAATAGCCGTACTCATACCCCAAAACGGAACGTCGCCAAGGGTATAGAAAAATTCCCAAATTATGTAGGATATGTACATATATACGATTTTCACCGTAAGATTGCCCACATCCTGAAGCAGTAAGGGACCGCTCCAAAACAGTATTGTGGCAATGGCAAGCGGTATGGGTACAATAAGCAGATACGGACGAAGCTTGCCGTACCTTGTACGTGTTTTATCAACAATTCCGCCCATAATCGGGTCGTTTACGGTATCCCATATTCCCAGTATAAGAATCATTGTTGACACGGCACCGGTAGGTATACCGAAAACCTTTACAAAGAACATTGACAGATATGAACCTGCAAACAGATTGTATCCGAACACCTGTCCTGCGTTGGCAAAGCCATAGGCAAGATTTTCCTTAACGCCTACGTAACGGGTTTCTTTTTTGCTGTTTTCTGTACTCATATTTGTGTTACCCCACAATATTCAGCGGTTTTTCACCGTTGATTATTCTCATAATGTTGTTGTATCCGTTTTTATAAAGCTTTTTAACCGTAAGGCTTGTTATGCCTGCAATATGAGGAAGTAAAACAAGCTTATCCTTTATCCTTTCATCAAGGAGAATATTGTCGGCGGTAACAGGCTCGGGATAAATAACATCAAGCCCTGCTCCTGCTATCTGCGACGTCAAAAGAGCCTGCAAAAGCGCCTCATTATCAACAAGCTCACCTCTTGACGTGTTGATAAGATATGCGTCATTTTTCATTTGTGCAAAAAACTCACTGTCTGCCATAAAGCGTGTATCATCGCACACGGCAACGTGAAGTGACACAAAATCCGACTGCTCTAAAAGCTGACTCCGGCTAACATATTCCACTCCGTACTCCTGCTCAATTTCGGGATAACGGGTACGGTTTGAATACAATATTCTCGGGGAGAATACGCTTAAAAGCCTTGCCGTTGCTTTTGCAATGTCGCCCAGTCCAATCAGTCCCACGGTGCATTGCGAAAGCTCTCTTACAACGCCGAAGGAGGCTTTTTTTGCTTCAATCTGCCGTCCTTCATAAACGGCCCTTGAGCCGACGGTGGAATTTTTCAAGCAGGATAAAATCAGCATCACTGCCGTTTCCGCCACGGCGGTGTCATTAATGCCTTTATTGTTGCAGACGGTAACGCCGTATTTTTCGGCAGCCTTTATATCAACGCCCTGATAGCCAACGCCCTCGGACTGAATAAGCTTAAGGTTAGGCATGGATTTTATCAGGCTTTCACTGATTTTTCCCATAGCGTCCGCCATAATAAAATCCGTATCCCCCGCCTCTTTTATAATTTTTTCCTCACTGTCGGCAAGAGTAAAAAAACGGACATTGAAATTTTTAAGCTCCGGCACGTTTTCAAACGCCCTTTCGGGAGTTGTAACGGCTGAAATGAAAGTAAGATTGTACATTATTCGTTATCTCTTTTCTTTTTTGTGCCCTTTGATTTTCCGCCCAGCTTTGAATAGAAGGCAAATACTGCGCCTGCCGCCGCAACAGCCGCCGCACAAGCTGATATTGAAACAGCCTTCACAACCGTAGGGGTATAACCCTTAGTTTCGTAATCAATACTGTCGGGCAGCTGGTAAAGGGAGGCACCCTTGTTACTGCCGTAGGCAATTCTGATAACATTTACACTGTATTTATCAAGATTTACCTTTATATTTGAGCCGTTAAATTCAAGCTCGTCATCGCTTGGTGCAACACGCTGCTTGCCCGGCTCGTTTGAGGCGGATTTATATTTATTTGAGAAATTCTGATTTGAAGCATAGTTAATATCGTCAAATCCGCTGACATTGATATTTACACTTCGCTTTGAGCCGGAATTTACAAGCTTTACATAAATTACCTGCTTGTCGCTGTCAACCGTTACCGACTGATACAAATCGGAGATGGCGTCACTGCCCGAAAGCTCTGCGTCAATATACTGTGAGCCGAGATTATTGGAATAAAGCATTTGGGTGTAATAATTAGGAGTCAGCACTACATTGCGTGAGTCAAACCAAATCAAATTAACATCACGGGAATTTGCTTTAATTTTAGCAAAGGTAGGAGCATAAGACGCCATTTTAACAATATCGCTATTACGCTCAAAGCCTGTCATATAGCCTGCCTCTGCCACCGCAGACCAAATATTGCTCTTTGTAATCTGTGTGCCGAAGCCTTCGCTTTTTGCTGAATACTCGCCTACAAAAACACCTGCGCCGTCACGGTCATAGCTGTCATATCTGTCGTTATGTGCAAACAGATACTCGTCGTCTGTATAGTAATGCTCGTCAACTATCGTGTCGCTGTATTTACTGTTAACGGTATCCCATGCGGTATCAAAGGCATCGCCGTCGGGCAATGCACCGGAGGAAGAAACAATTTTAATATCGGGATATTTTTCCTTAACCGCCTTATACAAAGCGTCAAAATTTCTAAAATAAACGTCGCCCCAATTTTCATTTCCAATTGCGATATACTCAAGATTAAAGGGCTGAGGATGACCGTTTGCACTTCTGAGAGCACCCCAATAGGTTGTCTGTGCGTCGCCGTTGGCGTATTCTATCAAATCAAGAACATCCTGAACATAGTTGTTAAATTCAGCAGTACCGGGAGTGTAAGCCACGGTTTCAAGCCAGGAGTCAAAATCCTGCTGTGAATTTATGTTAAATGACTCAATATACTGCGTATATTCGTTAATACTGGTCTCGTCCTTTTCGTCAAAGCCCTTTTCGTTAACAAGATATGCCGTCCACTGGGAGTCATTCATATTTACTTTATTAAGGGCGGCAATACGGTCGTCATATCCGTTTCTGTCCTGACAGGTAATTCCCGCATTTACAACAGGTATTGCCTTTGCCTGCAAATCCTCACAAAGCTGAAAATACTCGTGATAGCCCATTGAATTTGTGTTATTATAGTGGTTGCCGTTATCATCGTTTGCCCAAACATTATACGTCTGGGGACGCTCCTCAAGAGCGCCTATTGTATCCTTCCAGGAATAGAGATTTTCAAGACTGTCGCCCTCGCACAAGCAACCGCCGGGAAAACGGATAAAGGACGGTGACAGATTTTTCAGCGCTTGAAAAAGGTCGGGGCGCAAGGTTGTATATTTCCACTCATCCGTGCCGTAGCCGTAGCTGTCCTGGGGAATAAGTGATACAAAATCAAGCTGAACAGAGCCTTCGCCCTCAAAAACTATGGCAAGTCCGCCGTCCTCGTCTGCAACGGATTTAAGAGTAGCTGTAAGCATTGTCCATTGATTTGAGGACAGGGCGGTGGTATTAAGCTTAACTGTTTTATAGCTGTTGCTTTTTGAATCAAGATAAACGCTGATGCTTCCCTCAAAATCTATGTTTTTAACATAGCAGGAAAAGTCGTAGCCAACGCCCTCCCTAAATCCCATATCGGCAGTTGAGGCGCTCTCATCGTTGTAATCATAGGTTTTGTAATCATAAAGCTCCGTAAAGCCAAGATTTCTAACAGTGCCTTTACCGCTGATTGTAAGGGTTTCATAAGACGGATTGTTTTTATTCATAGCGTCGGAGGTTGAAAGAACAGTCTGCACATTCTCAAACTGCCATGCCGTCTCCGGCTTTTTCTCATATTCAAAGGAGCCGTTATTTACAAGATTGGACACAAGTCCGCCGTCGCAGGCGTAGGATATATCCTCAACAGAGGAGCCGTACAGTGTAGGCGAAACATCGTGGGTAATATTTTTTTCGTCAATATTAAGATTAACGTCCTGTGCGGCATACACCGGCATTGAAAACGCCGAAAGACAAACCGTAAGGGCAGTGATAAAGCAAAGCAATTTTTTCATAAAACGACCTCTGTGTTTATTAATAGATTTATTATATCATATTAATGTTTAAAAATATATACCTAATATTACAAATGTAATAATTTGGCATAATTGTAAATTTTCCGATACAAAATACAAAAACTGTGGAAAAAAATACGAAGTTATGATAATATATACAGGATAGAAAAAGAGGAAAGAATATGGCCCAAAACAAAACGAGACAAAAAACCGCGCCGAAAAGGAAATCAACGGCAAAAAGCGGTAAAAAAAGGACTGCCGTCAAAGCAGGGACAGGCAGCTTTAAATATAATAAGGTTACGGTTTTGGTGGCGGTTATTGCGGTTATATCAATAATTTCGGGTATAATTGTTTACCACAACGAGGACAGGGCGGCAACGCCTGCGTTCTTTTCAACCGACGCAACCCAGCTTGCAGGTATTGACGTATCTCAGCACAACGGAAAAATTGACTGGCACAAGGTTAAGGACGAGGCTGACTTTGCTTTTATAAGAGTAGGATACAGAGGCTACGGCGACGGCAAAATCTACAAGGACAAAAAGGCAAAGACAAATCTAAAAAATGCCAACAAAAACAATGTTCCCGTGGGAGTATATTTCTATTCCCAGGCAATAAACGAGAAAGAGGCTGAAAAAGAGGCTCAATATCTTATTGACACCGTAAAGGATTATGATATTGACCTGCCGTTAGTTATAGACTTTGAGTACGCTATGAAAAACGGCAGGCATACCGGCAGACTGCACAACGCAAATCTTACTAACAAAGAGCGCACAAGGCTTGTTAACGCATTTTGCAAAAAGGTAAGCGACGCAGGCTACACTCCCGGAATTTACGCCTCCACTTATGTTTACGAAACCCAGTTTAACGTAAAGGACCTTGACGAAAACGCTGTAATATGGGTAGCGGATTACAACAAAAACATAACCTACTCGGGAGATTTTGATATCTGGCAGTATTCGGAGCACGGCACCTGCAGCGGTATCAATTCAAACGATGTGGATTTAAACTATTGGTATTTAGGGTAACGGTAATAATCCTAACCCGTCAAAAATGCAGTATTAAAGCGATATTTGTCGCTTTCGCTGTTGCCTTG
>JBJEPO010000117.1:0-10516 GCA_051881275.1 Eubacterium sp.
ATACTGATAAGAGAAATAAAAAGCGCTATTCCCGCAACCGCTCCCAATACAGCAATAATTACATAAACCACGCTTTTTGCCCTGTTGCCGGTCTGCATATCAAGCTGCTCGCCGACAATATCGCCGTCGCCCATTGCCTCCTCGGTTTTTTCCTGTGCCGAGGCACTGTCGTATCCTATTTCCTCAAAGAGTCTGTCCTTTTCATCGATGTGGTCGTACGGCTCTTTCTGTATCTCACGGTGACTGCCCTTGTTTTTAATATGGGACAGTACACTGTCTATGTATTTACTGTTTCGCATAAAAGTCTCCCGATTTACACCTTGATAATTTTGCAGCCGTACATATCCTCCCCTGCGATTAGCGACAAAACCATCATAGGCGTACTGCCTTTCATAAGCTCCTTATTAATCTTCATAATTAAACTTCGTTTACATAATTACATGGATTTACTATGCACATAGTAACACTTATTGGAAATTTTGTAAATAACTATCAATTTTATCCGTAAAGAGAATTATTTATATTATTGTTAATATTGTTTAAAATTTTTTTACTTTATACCTATTGATTTATGCAATATGTTAAAGTATAATACAGATATAGGAGGTGTCAATATGACAACAATTAAAAAAAGGCCCCACAAGGAAATACGCCGCGAGGGTGATAAATTAATTAAAATTTTCGACGAGAGCTTTTCAAAGGCGGACGTACTCAACGAGGCACTTAACCTTGCCAGGATTGAGGAAACGGATATTAAAACTCCCGAGCTTCTTGATGTTGAAAAGGTTAATGGCAAATGGGCTATTATAACAACCTTTATTGAAGGAAAAACAATGGAAGAATTAATGGAGGAAAACCCTGAAAAAGAGGATGAATATCTTGAAAAATTTGTTGACCTTCAGCTTGAAATTTTCAGCCAGCGTGCTCCTCATCTTAATAAAATAAAGGATAAAATGCACGCTAAAATCAGCGCGTCATCTTATGAGGCAACCGTAAGATACGATTTGCACAATCGCCTTGAGGGTATGAAAACTCACAAAAAGGTGCTTCACGGCGACTACAATCCGTCAAATATTATTGTTACGCCTGACGGCGACTATTATATAATTGACTGGGCGCATGCTACACAGGGCAACGCCTCTGCAGACGCCGCAAGAACATATCTTGTATTCAATCTTGAGGGCAAAAAGGAATTGGCAGACAAGTATCTTAAGCTGTTCTGCAAAAAGGCTGATATTCCTATCCAGCTTGTACAGCAGTGGATGCCTATTGTGGCCTGCTCCGAAAGCGTTAAAAACATCCCCGGCGAGAAAGAGCTTCTTGACTCCTGGGTTAACGTATTTGATTTTCAGTAAAAGCAAAGCGGTTTGGAGCATGTCCGAACCGCTTTTTATAGGTGTTTTTTATGGGAATTTTTACAGGAAAAGACAAAAACGGCAATTTGATAATTCAAATGGAATCCATACAGGGACTTCCCCACACCAACGCAATTTATTATCTTAGGGTAATCACATATAACGGCTCCGGCCTCCGGCGTATTGTGCTTAAAACACGGGGCGATATGCGTGAATTTAAGTTTTTTAATGAACTGCAAGACATCCTATCCCAAAATAACTAATGCACAGAAAATTACATTAATACTCAGATGATAAAAAACAAGACACCTGTCCGGGTATCTTGTTTTTTATTGCTGCTTAATTCAAAATTTAAAAACCAACTGCCTTGCAATATTAAAGCATATATGCTACAATAAAAGTGCCAAAACATCCAACAAGTGAATATTTAGCCATATTACAGGTATGCTATTTTTATCTCTTGATAAAAATGCATGCTCTAAAAAGCATACCGTTTTTATGGCGACTATGTTGGATGTTTGGCGACAGTAGGAGCTATGTGTTTTTTTGCGTATGGCTTCGGCTGTACGCATTTTTTATTTGGGAGGTAAACGATATGTCAAATAATTTTTGCTCAAAATGCGGAGCACAAATTCATGAGGGTCAAAAATTTTGTATCCGTTGCGGAAATAAATTAATACCGAATGATTCTGCTGTTGATGCAAAAGAAGCAATTAATACTTTTGCCCAACCGAAAGATTGCAACTCAAAAAATGCATACACCGAGTATTATTCAGATCTGCAAAAAGAAGAGAATGATATAATACCTCAAAATAATATTATTGATTCAATTAAACTGTTTTTCAAAAACACCTTTGTTTTTAAAGGAAGAACAAGACGTTCTGATTTTTTTCAATCGGTCATTCCTGTCATTGCAGTATATTTAATTGGATTGTTGATTACCGGTGGAAATCCGTATTTTTGCTTTGGATATATAATAATACTTGCTACCCCATTGGCTTCAATTATAGTTCGGCGATTACACGACACAGGAAAGCATGGATTGTTTATATTGCTTGTGTTTCTCGGACCTATTGGATTTGTTGCTCTCTTTGTTCTATGCTTAAAAGACAGCGACGAAAATGATAATGAATACGGAAAATGCACAAAGTACATACAAAGTTCGTTTGTGCCAAAAGTTTAAAAAGGAGCGGCGTGTATGTTTTGTTCAAATTGTGGCTTAGAATTAGTTCAAAATGCCTTGTTTTGCCCTAATTGCGGTACACCAACTAAAGAGGAATGTAATGAGGAAAACTCAAATACAGACAAAACAAAAAAATGCTTGCAATGCGGTTGTTCAATAACTGAAGGGACAAGCATTTGTCCTTCCTGCGGTACCAGAATAACCAATGAGGCTGCAAAATCAAGCGTTAGAGATTTCAGACAACAGCTGATGGCTATTGAGGCATCCCGTCCGGCAAAAAGAGGAGGATTAACAAAATCCGTCGGCGGAGTTAGTAAAGCAGATGAGTTAAAGCTTGCATTGATTAGAAATTATCCTATTCCTAATAATATGGACGATATTATAGAGTTTTCATTGCTTGCTTTTCAAAATATTGACGTGGAACAATCAAAGCAAACATTTGCAAAGACAACAGCGAGAACCATCACTTCGTTAATTGGTGCAAGAAGCCCAAGTGTAGAAGCTACAATAAGCGATGCATGGGTTTCAAAGGCTGAAGAGTGTTATAATCAAGCGTTTTTATTTTTCAGCGACGACCCAAGATTTGAAAAGTTAGAAGAATTATATAAATCAAAAATGCAGTCCTTACAGAAAAGTCATAATGCATTTATTATTTCAAAAATAACAAATGTTGTTACCGATTTGAAAAATAGCGAGCAAAATCAAAACAATTCGGAAAATGTAAAAAATGATAGTGCGCCAACTATAATTGATAGAGTCTCGCAAGGTGTAAAAGATGTTGGAAGCATTGCCAAAAACACAATAAGAGATATAAAAGACGATAAATCCATAATGAACAAAAAAACAGAAAAAAATCTGTCTATATTTAACAAAGACATTAAGTGATTCCATGTAATTTGCGTTTTATTATAATCTCAAATAATTGTTGTCTTTATAAAAACAAATCACCCGTGAAACAAATGAATGGGGTCCCCGAAAAGTCAAAAGACTTTTTGGGAGAGGATAAACCATTGCAGTATTATTAGCATATTGCCGAGCAATATGCTTCAATACGGAAATGGTTTTGACGAGGAGAAGCTTGCCGCAGGTTCAAATCCGGATTATCAAATGAATAAAAATAAGGCACCTAAATGGGTGCCTTATTTTTATTGGTCGAGGTGACAGGATTTCTACGTTAACTAACCTTCTACGAAACAGTCCCCCGGACTGTTTCTCCCAAATCAAAGATTTGGAGAAGCTTGCCGCAGGTTCAAATCCGGATTATCAAATGAATAAAAATAAGGCACCTAAATGGGTGCCTTATTTTTATTGGTCGAGGTGGCTAAACTAATAATTTGAAATATCCCCGTGTTTAAGCACCTTTAAGCGTTTTTCTGCCTATGCAGTTGCTTGTTCGTTGCTTCAATCGAGATTTCCGAAATTTCGCACATTTTAACCACTAATACTCACCGATAACAGCTATCAACAACTACGTTGATATCACAGTGAAATGATTTTATCATTTTTTTAATAAAAAGTCAATACAGGAACAACATATATTTTGAATATGCACAGTGTTATCAGATGCACCCGGTGGGAGCATCTGATAGCACTCAAACAATAGTAAAGGCTACCTCCGAAAAAAAGATAGCCTTTTGTGATTGAATATACTCTTGATTTCGTTATGCTGATAAGATTTTTCCAAATCCTTTTTCCATCATATAATCGTCAGCTCTTTCAATGTTTTCACTTTGGAAGCTGTCGAACACATCTGAGTATGTATCAAGCGTTACCGAAATATCAGTATGACCAAGTAGCTTTTGAAGAACCTTCGCCTGCATACCCGATTCAATGGAACGAGTTGCGTATGTATGACGAAGACTGTGAAGTGTAATATCACCCTTAACCATAGGGTCAACAATGTTATACTTTTTAAGAATTTGCTTAAAATGGCTATGGACTAAGCCTGTGGTTACAATAGTGCCGTTAGATGAGTGAAACAATAGTCTATCTGGCGTTTCCTTGTAATCAGCCAACACTTTGTCAATGGTTGGTTTAACTATTTTATTTATCGGTATAGTTCTGTTACCTGCATCGGTTTTTGCTGTGTTGTTGATAAATGCAAATCCCTGTCTGCCGTTTGAAATTGTTTCGTCAATAGTAATAACATTGAATGTTGTATTGACATCATCATATTTTAATGCGTTGACCTCTCCCATACGCATTCCCGTGAAAAGAGATATAAGCATTTGATTTTTATAAAGTGGGTTTTCTTTTTCCAATGCTTCAATGAATCTGAGCTCCTCGTCAATGGTGAATCCTCTTATCTTTCGAGTCTTCTTTCTTGATTTAGGTCTTTTCATATCCTTCATTGGATTTTCCTTTATAATCTTTCTTTTAACAGCCTCGTTGAAACACTGATTTAGCATTAGAAATTGCTTTCTGATTGTTGAATCCGAGTATTTATCGACACTCTCAATCATCAACTGCTTAATCATTGAGTAATTGATTTGCTGCAATGGTATTTTACTTATGGATTTCAGCATTTTAAGAGTTTCCAAGTGCCTGTAATATGTTTGCTGTTGGAACTCATTTAATGCGAACCTATCTTCAAGTATTTGCTTTTCTAACTGTTCAAAGGTAATAGTAGCTTCATTGACAAATGTACCAGTATAAATATCAAACTCAATTTGTTTGAGCTTTTGTTTAACCTCTTCAGGCGTTTCTCCGGTTACGGATTTTCGTTTGATTTTTCCGTCTTCGCCTTTGCCGACATTTATCTGTCCCATCCATTTACCTTTTGAATTACTATAAAATATCGTGCCCTCACCATATCCGGTAAGAGTCCTTGGTTTTTGATTTTTCTTTGGCATAAAGAATGCCTCCTTTCCTCGTGTGTTTGCATTTAAACATAGTTTGCTTACTTATTCAAGTCTTTGTTTGCTTTTATTTGTTAAATTGTTTTCTTATTTGTTGACCTTCAAAACAACAAAAAAGAACTCCTAAAAACCTGAGTTCCTTCGGAGTTCTTTTCTAATTAATATTCCTTGCAAACCGTAACCGTGCTCTGTCCTCGGTGACGGATAAGGGATTGAGTAGTGAATGTGCCGTCGTTTTTAATGTTTATCAGTGTTCCGCCTCTAAAGGGCACAACATAAATATTATGGTCGCAGGAAAGACCGTATGTAAGCCTGATGCCATTGTAATTTACGGAATAGTTATTCATATGGTCGTGACCCACAAAGCAGCCCTTTGTTGAACCCAACTCTACCATTTTTTCAAACATATTATCGTCAACAGCAGGTGTACCGTCCTCATTTGGAAAACGGAATCCGTAAAGCAAATTATCCGTACCCTTTGCTTCATCATAAGCGGTCATATATTCTTGCATAGGAATATGGAAAAATGCAAGTGAGGGTACAACCTTGCTTTCGTCGCCGTTTTCCTCCTTTGCGATTTGCTTAACTGTCTTTTCATACCACTTAATTTGATTGTCGTGAAAATGATCGTAGCCGGCGTTTTCATTATCGTAACTGTTGCTGTCCATAAAAATCAAGGAGGTTAAGACTTTGCCGTTAGCATCACGAACGGTATAGTAATAATTTCCCATACCGTCTGTGTTTTCGTCTCCACGCTCATAAATGCAGTATTCAAGGGATTCAAGATAATCATTAAGCGTTTGTTTGTCGGCAATTTTCTCGGGGTCCAACACCTCGTTTGGCTCGTACTGAACATCAAGTCCCTCGTGATTTCCGTATGTAAACGCCCAAGGAATCTTAAACTCCTCCATAAAGGTGCAGAAGGCTTTGAAGGCAGTATAATTTTCCTTTTCGCTTGTTATATCACCTGTTACAACAATCATATCGGGCTTTGCTGTTTCAACCATTGCGGTTATTGTTTTATACGCCTTTGCGTCCTTTTTCTCATCGTTGAGAATATGAACATCGGTAACCTGCAAAACGGAAAAAGCAGTATCCTCCGACCTTACATATTTTTTGCCGTAAAAGGTTACGGTTAATGTTGCAATGCCACCGATAATTGCAAGAACAAGTAAAATGCTTAAAAATATTTTCATTCCTTTTTTCATAGCGACTCCTCAATAGATATGCTTTCATCGGTTATCAATTCTGATTGTAAATGCTTATTTAGGATTTTTACAGGCTTGTCGCTTTGAATTTCCGTAATTAGTCCACTTTCCCATTTGAAGCTGATTTTTGCTCCGTTTACAACAATATTCTTAACCTCGCCCGATTCACCGAAGCTATCGGGCAAGGCAGGAATAATCTCAACAATGCCGTTTTCCTCTGTTATAAGCATTTCGTTAATTCCTGCCACAAAGCCGAGATTTCCGTCAATCTGAAAATAAAACGGCGGATGAACGCAGAAAAGATTTTTGAATACCGAATGGCTGAGCATACTGCGGATAATCTTTTGTGCCGTTTCCTTTTCACGCAATCTTGCAGAAAGGCAGATTGCCCAAGCCGCCGACCAGCCTATATGCTGACCCGAATTATCAATTCTGTAATGAAACAGTTTTTTTATCCATTCTGTTTGCTCGCTGTCACCGTAAAATCCGATAACATTAGCAGGGTAAAAGGCATATAAAGGTGAAAAATGGCGATGTCCCGGTTCGGGAGTATCGTAATCCTTATGCCATTCGCAGATACCGTTTTTACCCTCTTTGAAAGGATACAAAAGCGGTGTTTTTTCTTTTATTTCATCTTTCAAATCGTTATCGTCCGACAGTTCAAGTGCATTTTGAAACGCCTGCTTAACAAGCCCCATATCAAATGCAGAAGCGTAATCAAGCTTGCAGGTTTTGTCACTCTGCTTAAAAACATTTTCGGGTGACGGTGACGGACAAATAACATATTTTCCCTCGTGCATTACGAGAAAATCACTTGCAAAGCGTGCCGACTCGGTAACGATTTCCTTGATTTTATCCGTGTAATCTCCGAGGAAACCGTTTTTGAAATGAGCATAGATTTCGTTTGAAAGCCACACGCCGCACAGGGGAGCAAGCATATAGTTTGCGTTTCCCTTAACAGGAGGTGTTTTCCGCCACAAGTCAACATTATGATTGCAGGCAAAGCCCTTACAGCCGTAATCTATTTCAGCCGTCTTTTTACCGTTTTGCAATGCCTCATAAACCATTTTAATAAGCGGCTCAATGCAATCCGAAAGTCCTGAACGTGAAGCGCCCCAGTAGTTCATTTCGGTGTTGATATTAACAGTATAGTTACTGCTCCACGGTGGACGCACGGAATTATTCCAAATTCCCTGCAAATTAAGAGCCTGACCGCCCTTTCTGCTACCGGAAATAATCATATATTTACCGTAGTTGTACAGCAGTTCGGTAAGTGCTTTTTCGTCGCCGCCGTTTTTAACGGATTTCAAAAGTTCATCGGCGGTTGCATCATTATCGCAGTTAAAGGATATGCTTTGATTGTTATATAGTGATGAGTAATCGTCGATATGGCGTGCTTTCAAAGCAGCATAATCTTTGTTCACCGTATTCAGCAGAGCCTTGCATTTTTGTTTGACAGTATTTCTATCTGTTTCGGGCATTTTGTCAAAGCCGTTAAAGCCTGTTGATGTTGCAAAGTACAAGGTTAGCTCGGTTGCGTTTTTAACCTTAATTTGATTGCTTTTGCAAGAGATTTCACCGTTTGTCTGCACCTGTGACTGCAGGCAGAAAGCCATACCCTTTTTCTCGTTATAACGAATAGGGCGTATCTCTGTTCTCAAATAATTCGGTGCCGCATAATCAGGTGCATTGCCCATAAGGAAAAGACTGTTTTTCTCTGTGTTTACCTCGTATTTGAGCTTGCTATTTGCCTTGATTTTAACCGAAAACGGCTTATCCGTTTTAATTCTGTAAACGGAAATTTTGTCGGGATATGAAGAAAAAGCCTCAGCAATACAACCCTTTGCTTGAACGGTATGTATTGCATTTGAAAGGTCAAGGCTTCTTGAATAGCAAGCCTTATCAAGACCGCTGAATTTAAGCGAAATTTCGCCCAAGGGCATAAAGGCTTCACTGTAAAAGCCTGTCAGCTTTTCTTCGCAAAGAGCGTCGGCTTCTGCGTTTCTGCCCTCAAAAATCAGCCTGCGTACCCTGTCAAGATTATCAAGGCTTTCCTTACTGTTATAGTCCTTCGGATAACCTGACCAAAGCGTGCCGTCATTAAAACAGAGTTTTTCCCTTTTCAGCGATCCGTAAATCATAATGCCTGTTAAGCCGTTACCCAAGGGCAAAGCCTCTCGCCAGTTTTTTGCAGGCTTGTTGTATTTGATAATATGCATTAATTTTCTCCGATTTCGTATGTGTTTTTATCTAAATCAATAGTAACCGTTGTGCCGTCGGAATATGTAGCTTTCTGCCGTCTGTACGAGCCTAAAAACTCGTGTTCAACCATTTCCTTATTGTATAGCTTTGCCTGCAAATCGCAAAGCGGCTTAACACGGTTAATTTCTTTTTTGAGGCTTTCATCGTCAAGAAGGTCTGTGTCAGCTGTGCGACTGTCGTTACCTATCTTTTCCGTTCCGATTCCGAAAGGACTGATATACGGCATACCTGCATATAAAGCACAGTACAAATCACCGTCATCACCCTTTGGAATACCCCAGTTATTAAACCAATTCCACGGAACCATAATGCAGTCGTGGAAAACAAGATTACAAAGTGGAATAGGTATACCCACTGCCTGACCGTTCTCCTGCGGTCTTAATGTAAACGGTCCGTGATGAACAAGTGCAAGGTGATTTAACAGTTGCATTGCAGGCTCCTCCGAGGACATAATAAAGCCCTTGTCATTAAGGTAATCAAAGCATTCCGCACGGTGCTTTATGCTCTGTTCTCTTGTGATTTTATGTTCGGGATTAAAGCATTCGTCACCGTTCATAACAGAGAAAACATCAAGATACGCACCCTGAACATCAATGCCGTGTTCGTCAAGCTCACTGTATGTTCTTTTAACAAATTCAAGCGCCTGCGATGCACAAAGGAAGGTATGCTCGCCACCGTCCCAAATTGAGCAATAAGGGTGTGAGCCGTCAATCTTCGTTACTGCCTTGTTCATATCAAACACAGGAGAGGAATAATAAAAATCTCTGTACTGGTCGTGAAGTGCAAAGATATATCCTAAATCACGGCTTACCTTGGCAAATTCCTTTAAGCCGTCCCAACCGCCTGCCGCTTCACAGGGAGGGAGAATATATGGGTGGTTGTTGTCATAGCCGTCCTTGCCCCAACCGTCCGTGTGGATATAGAGTTTTTCAAGTCCGCAGTCTTTCAGTTTTTTCATCTGCCCTGCACGCTCATAAAAGGTTGCGCACAGACTTTCGTTTGTACCGTTTTTATCGTAGAATTTCGATTTCTCGTTAATCTTTGAATAGATTTTATGATGTAAAACAGGACAGCCGACAAGGTTTTTGATATTCTCGTTTTTACTGATTTTATCGTCTATTGAAACGAACTGACCGTTATCAATAAGGTACTGTCTGTAATCCTTTGCAACGGTGTTGTAGTTGCCCTGCTCGTGAAAAATGAATTTTATTTTTCTTTCGTAAGACAGCTTTCCCAGTGATGACATCCAGTGAACAGAGTTGATAAATGCACCGTGCCTGCCGAATGCTGAAAACATACAGGCATCATATGGCGTGTCAACAATAGCGGTGAATGTATGACCGTCGCACACTCTGCCCCAAACAGGCATATAGCAGTCACCTGTGTTGATTTTACGAAGATAATGAGCAAAGCCAAAGGTTGAAGCAAAATTTTCCTTATATCCGTCAGGCATAATAAAACCCTGACGCATTGCGTCAATATGATATGAATAACTGCCTTTTTTCTTTGAATTGAAGGGTGCAGGAAAATACACCGCCTGAATATCGTAGCCCGTTTCATTTTCTGCTTTCACGGAAAATTCAGCAGTGTCCTCTCCTGTGATTTTTGCAGTTAGAATGAGGGTAAAATTAAGAAGCTTGCCGAAAGCAA
>JBJEPO010000118.1:0-10487 GCA_051881275.1 Eubacterium sp.
TAATAGCGTCATTATCCGACACAGTCACAGTTTGTGCAGAGCAGTAGGTCTTGCCCTCTTCGACGCCGGAAATGACAGGGTCAATCGTGTCAGGAATCTCAGGAAAAGTATAGGTTATCGTAAGTGTTCCATTATCATTTTTCGTAACACTTGTTGCCGTTTTTCCGTTTACGGTAGCTGTCATAGTATCTGCAAATTCGTATCCTGTATCTGCTGTAAGTGTAATGCTTGCCGTGTAGCTTGTATTATATCTTGCTGTGGTATCACTTGGTGTCCACATAATCTGTGGTGTGGTACTGCTTACACCTTCGGTTGCACAGGATGCAGATGCAGAGAGTGCTGTATTAACTGCCGGAGCTTCAATACCTGTAATCGCTACTGAATTTAATATTCCGGTTGCACCTACTGCGTAAATCAATCCGTCTGTATCTGTGGTTTCCAACCAGATTTTGCAGTCTGATAAATCGATTGACTCCGGTATATTTGGTTCTGTCTCAATAGAAGATACATTTATCGTCTCTGATGTATCAATCTTCTTACTGTAATACCAGTTATTTGTTCCGTCATTGCCCTGCACCACAAGTGCCACGGTTTTTGTTGTAGTGCCCTTTCTGACTTCGATGGTTCCTGTCTCTGCATTATAGATGGCAGCACCAATGTTCTTACTACTTCCGTCCAGTCTTAAGATCATCGCCGTACCATCTGTTATCGTTCCCGATACCGTACCAGATGGTGCTGCTGTCGCAGCAGATGCGAAGAGAACAGATGACAGATTCAGATTGGAAGCGGGCTGAACAGCGCGAGCGCCGCTAACAATGAAGCTGCTGACATAACGGCCCGGATAAGCGAGCAACGCACCGCGACTATCATTACCGTGAGGCGAGCGCAGCCAGAACCATCCTCCGCTGCTCCAGTAACTACTCTTGGCAAGTACGGTACTGTTGTCACTTCCTGCTTTTATGGTTGTATAGGAAGAACCGTAACCGTCTGCCGCCAGTGCATACAGCTTGTCTGTGGTGGTATAGGTTAAATAATTGCCAGAACCATCTGTATTCTTCGTGTCCTTTGTTGTCACTGTGGTATCATTCATCAAGCCCTGCTCGGCTGAGGTGAAGTAAGATGTATCGGAACCATCTGCCATACCCTTCAATTCCACTCGAAGGTCACTTGCTCCGTAGTGATTTGCGTATACTTCTGTTACAGACGCTTCACCATAATTACAATCTGACCATAGATTTCTATCATCCTTAGTGCCTGTGCTTGAATTAAACATCTTCCCTGTTGCTATCGGGCTTGCGGCAAAGATGATGGTATTATCTCCTGTCACACCGTTATCCTTTCCTAAGATGTACCACTCCTGTGCTGCTCCACTCTTATTTTTACCAAATACCAGCTTGCCGATGGTCGTAGAAGTTCCATCAGACTCTGGGGTAAATGCGGTCATTAACTGGTCCTTCGTAGCATATGCGGTAACGCTTGATCCAAAAGATAACTCAATGGTACTTTCTTTCTGAATATTATAATCAGCCAATGTTCTTCCATTTTGTAAAATTTTCCCGTTATACCTTAAAATCTGAATTGTTTGGGAATATCCGGTTTTGTCTTCGATTTTTTGCTTAACATTTTCAATGCTGTCGCCGCTTTCCACTTCAAGCGTCAATGTGGCCGCACCGGTAACTCTCAGATCTACAAAAATCTGCATGGCGTTTGCGGTAATCGGTACAAGCATAAGTACCATACAAAAGGTAAGCACAATGCTTAAAATTCGTTTTTTCATTGAATCTTCCTCCTAAGAATTTATGTTAGAGTTGTATTTAGGGTTGTATTTTGCAACAAAGAGCTCAAGGGCTTCCTTAAGCACCGTTATTTGCGATTTCAAATAAAATTCATCCTCAAATAACGCGTAGTGTACGCAGGCTCGGATTAAAATGAAAATCAGCGGTGTCAGCTTTTCGTGGGGAATACCCAGCTTTGGCTCCAAGCTTTTTGCATATTCGGTATATCGTTCATCTGCACCCTGAAAGAATTTTTTACCGTATTCTCTGTATTTCGGGTGAGTATAGACCTGATACATAAGACGGTATTTCTTACCGTGCTTTTTTGCCGTCCAATAGGGTATCTCGTCAATAAACCGCCCCAGGTCCTCTATATTTTTGGGAGCCTTTGCCATAAACTCCTCTTCCACCTTAGTCATACAGTATTCGGTGGATTGAATAATAAGGTCATCCAAATCCTTGAAATAAGTATAAATCATAGAAGTGTTATATCCGCAATATCTCCCCAAGCTACGAATGCCTGTGCCGTGGAGTCCTAAATCGGCAAAGCCGTTAAAGCACGTTTCCATAAGAGCAACCTTTTTAGCGTTCCATTGTGCCTGTGTATAATTAGCCATTTAACCGTCCTCTTTCATTCAAATCGTTTGTTATAATTGAGTATAACACATATTTAATAAATAATCAATACATTATTGGAACTTATTATAATATTATTTTATCTTATGGATTTTGGAGCGATTTTGTTATTATTCTAAGCATAAAATTGCTATTGAAAATGCACTTTTAGGGGGTTATAATTAGTCTAACATAAATTGAACAGCTACTAATACATTTGATAACTGTTACAAGGAGACGGCAACAATGAAAAGAGAATTAGCGCCCTATCAATTAATTGAACGCAGTATTATTAAAAAATACAGAAAGGTATTGTGGAACCCGTTTATCACTGCCGTAAAGGAATACGAGCTGATAAATGAGGGTGATAAAATTGCAGTATGCATATCAGGCGGCAAGGATTCAATGCTGATGGCAAAGCTGATGCAAATGCTGCAACGAATCAGTGACGTACAGTTTGACTTAGTATTTCTTGTTATGGACCCCGGATACAACGAATTAAACCGCAAAAAAATTGAAAGCAACGCCGAGCTGCTACACATTCCGATTACCGTGTTTGAGTCAAATATTTTTGCCGTAACAAACAGTACGGACAGGACGCCCTGCTATCTTTGTGCAAAAATGCGCAGAGGCTGTTTATATAATAAAGCAAAGGAGCTGGGATGCAACAAAATAGCGTTGGGCCATCATTTCAGCGATGTTATTGAAACAACGCTTATCGGTATGTTTTACGGCTCTCAGCTTCAGGGAATGATGCCGAAGCTCCACAGTCAGAATTTTGAGGGGATGGAATTAATCCGACCTATGTACTGCATAAATGAGGAGGATATTATTGCCTGGCAAAAATATAATGAATTGGAATTTATACAATGCGCCTGCCGTTTTACGGATAACAGCATAGAAAAAGACAGCGGCTTAGGCGGTACAAAGCGTCGGGAGGTTAAGGCTCTTATTAAAGAATTAAAAAAAGAGAATCCCAATATTGAAAAAAGCATTTTCAACAGTATTCATTCTGTTTGCCTTGATACTTTTCCGGGTTATAAAACCGACGGAGAAAAGCATTCTTTTTTGGAAAACTATAACAAGTAAAAGCTAAAGCATTTTGGCTGATTATAACATAATTTTCAGTTCATACAGCAAAAAAACAGACATCCTAATGGGTGTCTGTTTTGATATCTATCTGTTATTTATACATCGTCAGCACATAAGCCGGTTCCTTTTCGTAATTTTCGGGCAGGGTTACGCTGACTCTGCCGTCCTGCTGTGTAAATTCAACCTCCTTGGAATTAAAGGTAATCTTATTAATCCTTTCGTTTGAATACACGGTTAAGGTGCCGGGCAAGGTATTGTCCTCGTCCTCCGGCAGATAGATTGCGTACACTTGATTATTTTTTCCGGTATAGGCAAAATTCTCTTTTCTGTATGGGGCGGCAGGCCGTGTTTCGTAAATGGCATAGCCGTTTTTACCAAGCCACTTGCCGATATCCGACAAAATAGGATAAACCTTGTGAGGAAGTCTGCCGTCGGGGCGAGGTCCGATATTTAATGCGAGATTTCCGCCCTTTGCAACAATATCGCAAAGCAGATGGATAACGGTTTTTGCATCCTTGTAATCATCGTCATATTTGAAGGAAAAGCTTGTTCCCAAGGTAACACAGCTTTCCCAGGGAACCTTTATGGGACGGTCGGGAACGGTTTGCTCGGGGGTTATGAAATTCTCATTTTTTCCGCCCACCGTTCTGTCGGCAACCATAAGCCACGGCTGAATTTTCCGTGCCTCCTTCATAATTTTGCTCAGGTGAATATTCTGCATATTCATAGGGTTAACCTGACCGCCGTCAAGCCACAGACATTCAATTCTGCCGTAATTTTGTACAAGCTCAAGCATCTGATTTTTTGTATATTCGCAAAATTTATTCCAAAGCTTCGGGTGAAGATATGTTTTATAGCTTGGATTTCTTGTCATATACTCATTTTTTGAAAAGCCCTTTGCCCAATAATATTCGCTGTGCCAATCGGGCTTTGAAAAATATGCGTGAACCTTCAGTCCCTCATCTCTGAAGGCGTCAAAAAGGTGTTTGCATATATCCGCCCGAGGATTTTTGCTGAAGGGACATTGGGGAGAGGTGATTTTGTAATCCGAATATTTTGTATCCCACATACAAAATCCGTCGTGGTGCTTTGTGGTAAAAAGCACGTACTTAAAGCCTGCGTCCTTGGCGGTTTTTGCCCATTCCTCAGGACGAAAGCGCACGGGGTTAAAGGTTTTTATTAAATCCCAGTATTCCTGCTTGAACTGTTCTCCTGTCAAATCCTTATCCACATCGTCCCACGCCCAGCTGCGGTCTGCGTCGGGCAGTGCCCAGGATTCAACAATTCCCCACTGAGAATAGGCTCCCCAATGGAACATTATGCCGAATTTTCTGTCACGGAATTTTTCAAGAGAAGCCAGCACCTCCGGCTCTTTTGGCGGAACATATTTGCGCTCCTCGCTGTATGAGTGGTTATATAATGCGTTAAATTTTCCTATTTCCATTTTTCCTCACTGCCAAACAATATTATGAACTTGAATTTTTAATAATCATATCATAACCGCCTGTTTTTGTAAATATTTAGGACGGTTTATAGGTCGTCGGTTACGGAGTGCGGGAACATTTTATAACATAGCAGGGTCTATGTTATGTAATTTGCAAAATTGAGAAATAGTATTGTTTACTTTGCATTTTAATGTTAAAATTACAGTATGTTATAACATACTGCGTTTTGCAGAAGCATTAACAGGGAGAAAAGTATGAGTATTATTGAAATCAAAGGCGTAAATGCGACGCCGTTTATTACGAAAACCGGATTTCAGAAAACAGAAATTACACTGATTAACAAAGGGCATAAAATCAGCCTTTGGACGAAAATTGCCGTTGGTAACGAAAAGCCTTATACTTATTATTTAGGCACGGTAACCGGTGGGATTTCCAAAAAAACAATTCCCGTTACCGATACAAATTCCCTTTTAAAGCCGAATCAGACAACCGTCCTTAAAATAGAGCTTCACAAGGAGCAATCCTGCTCCGGAAAGGCTGTTTGTGTTTATGAAAGCAATGGCTGGCAGAGAAGCCGTCACTGGAAATTTTACATATCACAGACAATGCATACGGATTTAGGCTACACCGACTATGCCGAAGCCCTGCCTGCGCTTTATTCGGACTTTATTGATACTGCCCGTGAATACATAAAAAATTCCCACAATAGAACCGGCGACAAGGAGAAATACAAATATGCCGTTGAGTCCTCCTGGGTGTTCAGCGAGGGATATGCAAAGGAGAAAAACGCCCACGAGATAGAAGGCGTTGTGGATTTGGTAAAAAGCGGAGATTTTGCAGTAGGCGCAGGACGTTACAATAACGCCATGGAAAATTCGGGCATGGAGGAAATTGCAAGACTTCCTTACTATACTAACAGAAATTTAAAGGACCGTTACGGCTTGCCGTCGGACAATACAATCAGAATGTTTGACAATCCTGCAATTTCAAAAAGCTATGTTGATATTTTAAACAGTGCCTCGATAAAATACGCCATTCATTCAATGAATCCCGACCGTTCGCCCTATCACAAGGTACGAGAATACGATTTGTTTTATATGACAGGGTTTAATCCGCAGAACAAAATTCTGGTATTTAACGGAAAAAGCTACGGAGAAAACTACGGCTTCGGCGGAAATTATGTAAATCCCAAAAAAGGTGACGCCAATCTTGCGGAAAAGGAATTACTCAAGCTCATATCCACCCTTGAAAAAAGAACAGGCAGGCGTGCTTATCCTTATGACAAATTCCCTCTGCCGTTAATTCCCTTCGGCGACAACAAGCCGCCTTTGGAAAAGCAGATAAAAATTGCCAACCGTGTAAATGAAAAATGGCAGTCACAGGGATATGATTATCCGAGAATTACCGCCAATTTTCCCGAAAAGTTCTTTGAAGATGTTGAAAAGGAATACGGCGAGATTATTCCCGTTGAAACGGGTACGGAGGAAAACTGGTGGAACGATGGCTGGGGCACCACCGCCTTTGAATCGGGTATAAACAAGAAAAACGGCACCCTTGCACCTATGGCTGAAACCATGGCGTCCCTTGCCTCGTGCTGTCACGGCACACCCTATCCGTATAACGATTTAAACGAAGCGGTAAGCAGAACAGGCGTATATAACGAGCACACCTGGGGCTTTAACGCTTACAAGGATTGCGACGAATATCATCAGCAGTTTGAATGGAAACGCTCAAATGCGCTGGGTGCAAACGCACTTGTGCAAAAATCCCTTAAAGACTCGCTGAAGGCTTTGGCTGAAAATGCAAATTCTCAGGGGCACAGTATATACGTTTATAATTCTCTAAACCACCGCAGAACAGATATTGTAACAGTTGAATTAGATGAAAATGCGCCCGAAGCATTTGAAATAATCAGCGACGGAAAAAGTCTGCCTTATGAATTAAAGGACAATCAGCTGACCTTCATTGCCGAAAATGTGCCTGCGCTGGGGTACAAGCTTTTTTCCGTTATTCCCTGCGACAAAAAGCCTGTTTTTCATTCAAAATCCACCGTTAATTCAGGCTGTGTTGAAACGCCCTATTACATACTGACTATGAATGATGACGGCACTGTCAAAAGCATTATTGACAAGCAAAAGGGCGGCAGAGAAATTGTTGACGCCACGGCGGACGTAAGGTGGAATCAGTATCAGTATTACGACGATTTCGGTATTCCCTTTAAAAATATGGGCGTTAAGTTCTCATCTTGGAAATGGAATTTATATCAACCGTCAAAGGAAAACACAAAAATCAATATTACACCTACCCCGTTCGGTGTAAAAATTCAGGTAAACACGGCTACCTTCCGTTCCGGAAGTATTTGTCAGACGATTACTCTTTATGACAATATTGAGAGAATTGATATTGACAACAGGGTTCTAAAATCACCCTTACCCAAGCTGACAGGCAAGGAGGAGGCATTTTATACATTCCCCTTTAAAGCGGATAAGGGATATGAGATACGTTACGATTTGCCCATAGGCAATGTTGCCGAGGGTGAACAGATTTACGGAACCTCAAGAGATTGGTACACGGCAGGCAAATGGGTTAACGTGTATGACAAAAGCGATGATTACAGTATGACCCTTGCCCTTGTCAACACCTCTCTGCTTCAGCTGGGAGAACGCAGAACAGGAAAATGGTCCTTTGACTACAATTCAAAAAAGCCGTATATTTTCAGCTATGTAATGAACAATATGTGGCAGACAAATTTCCAGGGCGACCAGCCGGGTATGGCGGAATTTTCATACTCTCTGTTCACCGGAAAGGGAAAATCAATCGGCGAAATCAATCAACGTGCGCTGAACCGCTGTGCACCGTTACAGGCGGTATTTACTTCAAAGCCGTCGGAAAACGCCGGTGAAAACTGCAGTGAAAAATCATACATAACAATCAGCCATGACAATGTTGTCCTCTCGGTTATGAAGCCGGCGGAGGCAAACGGTGACGGAATGATACTGCGTTTTTGCGAAACAGCCGGAGAAAATGCAGATAACGTAACCGCACGCCTTTGCGAAAGCATTACATCCTATACCCAAACAGACATTATTGAAAATGATATAGGCGGGGAAATTAAAAATAACACGATAACATTTTCCTTAAAGCCTTATGAAATGAAAACCTTTAGAATTAAGACGGACAAAGCCGTTTCAAAAGTTGAAAATGTAAAGGCCGTATGCGCACAAATCAACGTGCCCCGATGCGAGCACTATCAAAAAAAGCGTGTAAAGGAGCTGACAAATAACGCAGACTCACGTCAGGGCGTTCTTGTCTCCTGGGAAAAGGCTGAAAACGCAGTATATTATGAGGTGTTCCGCATTAAAAATGATAAAATGTACTTTGTAGGCGCAACAAAATACTGCACTCTGTTTGACGCCCAGGTAACAAAGGATATCTGCGGTGAATATCAGTATTGTGTGCGCAGTGTGGGCGCAGGTGTAAAAAGTGCATTTTCACGCAAAGCAACTCCTGTTGCCGATATTGTTTCAAATACTGAGGTTTTTGAAAAGCCTGTGCTTTACGCAATTCCACGAGAAAAGGGCAGAATTGATTTGTTCTGGACTCCTGTTTTCGGCACCGTTCCCGTAAGTCACTATGAGATATACAGAAACGGCGAATTAATAGCAAAAACCACCGACAGCTATATAACCTCATACCGTGATTACGGCGTTAAATTTAACTGCAAATATGATTATTATATTTGTGCCGTTGATGTAATGGGAGGCAGGCTCAGCAGTGATACTGCACAGGTTAATCACAACGATGATTTTTTTGCAAATCAGGATTGCGAAACGGCTGAAAAATCAAAACGCAGGCTTTTGAATTTTAAATAAGGAAAGTACAGTATATGGATAATTCGGTTCCTCTTTGGCTGGAAATCAGCCGAAAAATTGAAAATGATATAGAAAGCGGAAAATACTCGGTGGGCGACATTCTGCCAAACGAATATCAGCTTTGCGAAATATATTCCGTCAGCAGAATTACGGTACGTGGCGCATTGTCAAGGCTCAGCGACTTGGGAAAGGTCAAAAGGATAAAGGGCAAGGGCACCATTGTAACACGTGAAAGGATAAAGGAGCCTTTGCTGAAAATTTCAGGCTTTACGGATGAAATGAAGGAAAAGGGCATTGTGCCCTCCACAAGCTATGCCCATATTGAAAGGAAAAAGGTGTCCGGCTACATTGCAGAGCTTTTTTCTCAAAGCAAATCAACCTATTTTACCGTGCTTGAAAGAGTACGTTGCATAAATTCCGTGCCTGTGGGATATTTCACCACATATCTGCCCGAATATATAGGACTGCCCTATGACAGCAGTCAATACTATTCCTCCCTTTATGACAAGCTGGAAAAGGAATACGGAATAAAAATTGATTATGTGCACCAGACAATTACTGCGGAGGTTGCCGACAGAAGGGTGCGTGAAATGCTGAATTTGTCCCCGGGAGAAGCTGTAATGGTTATGAAAAGAATGGCTTATGTGGAGGACAGACTGATAGAATATTCCGTTTGCCGATATGACAGCAAACGGTATGAATACAATATGGAATTAAGGAGCGAGCAAAAAATATGAATACAAAATACCGCAATTACGACAAATACCCCTGTATCAAGGCTGAGGGCAAGGCGTACTCGGGCTATGAACAGATAAAAAATCTGATTAACGGCAGTGACGAGCGCATTATTGTTTTTGACTGCTATCCCGTAGTTGATATAAAAAGCATCACAAATGGACTCGGTGATTTGTTTGACGAGATTTTTTATACCGACACCTGTGCATACTGCGGTGAAGAATTAACGGCAAAAATGCAGAAAAATCTCACCGACGACCGTATTTTCGGAGTTATGACCACCGATTATTTAAGCGATTACTTTATTAATGACAAAATACGTGATATGCAGTATAATATTAGTCACAGCAACGGCAGGGTACTGGTAATCGGCGTAGGTGCAATGCTTGTATGGCAAAGCTCCTTTAACGTTCACTGCTCTGTTGCCAGATGGGAAAGCCAGTTAAGATTCCGCAAGGGCGCACCCAACTGGAACTGCGACAATTACGATATGGACCCCCTTACAAAATTCAAGCGAGGATATTTTGTTGAATGGCGTCTTGCAGACAGGCATAAAATTGAAATGCACGATAAATTTCATTATTTTATGGACACCAATTCTCCGGAAAATCCCATAATGATTGCGAAAAGCGATTATGACCGTGCCCTTGAAAAAGCGGTTAACACACCCTTTAGGGTTGTTCCCTATTTTGACCCGGGTGTTTGGGGCGGTCAGTGGATGAAGGAGGTTTGCGGACTTGACAAAAGCCAAAAGAATTTTGCCTGGTGCTTTGACTGCGTGCCCGAGGAAAACAGCGTTTTATACGACTTCGGCTCAGTTAAGGCCGAAATGCCTGCCATTGACATAGTATTTCACAAGGCAGACAAGCTTTTAGGCGAGCGAGTTCAAGCAAGATTCGGCAACGAATTTCCCATTCGCTTTGATTTTCTTGACACTATGGGATGCGGTAATC
>JBJEPO010000119.1:0-10346 GCA_051881275.1 Eubacterium sp.
GCCCACTATGCGATTTTTTCGAGTCCCGAAAGTGGCTTAAATAGGGCGTTTTGAAATTTTTTAATGCAAAAAAACACCAACCTCTGAAGCGGCTTCCATCTTAAACTTGTTAAGAGCGTCCTGAGCTTCCGGTACTGTTGCCATAATAAAATACACCTCTTTTACTGTTGATTGCAAAAGAGACAAATTATTTGGTAAAATACGTAATACGCTTTTGCACAAATAGTTCAAATCTCCCTTGCAAATATAGTTTGTGAAAGGTGAACAAAAATACAACTGAAAAATTTTTACAATTCAATTACCAAAAGCGTACAAAAAAGTGTATGTGTAAAAACTACACATACACTTTTTGACAAATTTTTCAATTGTCACTTGCTTTTTGATGACTCAGCATCCATTCTACCCACTTGTTTTGTCTTAAAAATCTGCCGGCTATTTTATGACCGTATTTATCGGGACGAGTGTATTTTATATCTGCATTATATTTTTTCAGTTCATTATAAAAACTGTCATCGCTGTCAATAGTAACAACATTATCGTTGCTTGAATGTACCATCCAAATCGGCACCTTTGCTACACCTTTAAAATCAATTTCATCAAATTTTTTGTAACCATAGTAGCGACCCATCAGTTCAACAGTTGCGGCTATCATATCGGAATGATTTACAAGCATATTCCATACACATCCGCCACCAAATGAACAACCGTAAATGTAAATTCTGTTTTTATCAATGTCAAATTCATCAATTAGTTTATTTATCAATTCAGTGCAGGCTTCAATATAGTTTTCTCTTGCTTCCTCTTCGCAGGTGGTATTATACCCAACATATTGCGGAACAAGAATATTGCAGTCGGCTTTCAACAATTTACTCGTTTGACCGTTACCCTATGTGTTCAATAAAGGAAAACAAATTGTTATGTCCAATCGTTCCGCTGCCACCGAAATATATAACTAACGGTTGGTTGCTGTTTTTGGCTTTTCTGAAACGAAAAGGAACAACACTATTATAACGCTTGCAGGGAAAAACATATTTATTATAACTGATAATTCCAAATCCTGTTTTACAACGATAATATTTCTGCTCTTTTTCTTTGTAAGCTTGTTTAGCGTTTCGTAATGCTCATTTTATTAGTCCCAGCTTTTCAAGCCTTGCTTTTACTGCGCCGTTGCTTCGTTGAAGCTGCACGGCAATATCTTTTACGCAGGTACCTTCTTCAAACATCGTTTTGAGTAAAAATTCCTCGTCGCTTGACCAGGGTTTACCGGCTTTTGTCTTGGAGGAGCCGTTAAAACCGCCCTCAATAATTGAGTTGAGATTATCAACTATAAACTGCTGGGCATCTTTGTTGTATGTAATGGAATAGTATTTCCCGTATTGACCGAAATGTTCCTCGGTGCATATTCCTAAGTCTGTTCCGTTATCTGTAACACGTTTTACGTTTTTACCGTTGATTTTTACAACTTCAAGCATATTTATGCTTACAAGCCAGTTTGTTATTGCGGTTACTTTGAGCTTTTTCATATTTTCCGGCTTAACTTCATTTATTCGCCGGCTGATAACCGAAACCGTAACAGGCGTATCCGAAATATTAATTCTATCTAAATTAACGCTGCCCGCTTCAAATTCATTTTGAACTGAGGACTTTTTTGTTATTCCGCCGTTATCAATAATTTCATTTAGCAGGTCTGAAACATAAAAAAGACACCGGGAAATTTTAACATTATTGATAACGTCATTTTCATTTGTATTTTCTTTTGTAATGGGATTAATGCCTCTTGCCAAATCGTCAATATAATCCTTTGCGTGAATAACCAGGTTAATATCCATATATTTCATTCTCCCCAAAATATTTATTATATTAAAATGTTATCATATTATATATAAATTTGCAACTTATTAATGCAAAACAGAAAGGCGTATTCAGCGGTTATCATTGCAATTTTACAGGTTGTTTGATATATTAAAAGGGAATAGAGGTGAAGATATGGCATACAGTGAGCTTATAAAAAATTTTGCAAAAATCAGGGAATATGTAAGTCAGTTTTACGTTTTTGGCTTTAAGTCAAGGAACGAATATACCGGTAAAAGTGCAAGAAGCTACGACAACGAGCGCAGACGCATTGAAAGCTGGCTTGGGGATTATATGTCCTTTAGACAGGACAGTAACGGTAAAAATATGTTTTTATCTGTTGACAGCCGTGCCATTTTGCACAATCCGCTATACAATGCCTTCAAGGCAAAAAGCTTTACCGACAATGATATAATGCTTCATTTCTACATTTTTGATATTCTCGGTGCAGGGGAAGAAATGTCTGTCTGCGATATTGCAGATATAATCAGTAAGGATTATTTATCTTTTTTTGAGGATGCAAAGGATTTAGACGAGTCCACCATTCGCAAAAAGCTAAAGGAATATGAAAAGCTCGGAATACTCAAAAGCAAAAAAAGAGGCAAGGAGCTTGTGTTCAGTCGTAATGATGATAAGGTTGATTTGGACTCATGGAAAGACGCTGTCTCATTCTTTTCCGAAGAAAATCCGTTAGGCGTTGTCGGTTCATATATCCTTGATAAATACGATACAATTCCCGATTATTACACCTTTAAACATCATTACATACTTCACGCTACCGAAAGCGAAATTTTGTATTCGCTTTTGCTGGCGTTTGATGAAAAGCGGGACATAGAAATCAGCGTATATTCTTCACGCAGAGATTACACAACGGAGCATAATGTTGTTCCGCTGAAAATCTATATCAGCACCCAAGGCGGAAGACGTTATGCTTTGGTTTATAATAATAGCTGCCGCAGATTTATGTTTTATCGGTTAGACTTAATCAAGACGGTTAAAATTTGTAAAACAAACGATAGATTTGACGAGTACCTGAAATCAGCTGAAGGATTTGAGCATAATTTATGGGGTGTATCTGTCAGAAAAAAATATGACCTTGAACATATTGAAATGACTGTTTTTGTCGACGATGATGAAGGATATATTGTCGGTAGATTAAATCGTGAAAAGCGTCACGGTACTGTTGAAAGAGTTGACAGGCATCATTACAGATTTACTGCCGATGTTTATGATTCAATGGAAATGCTGCCTTGGATAAGAACATTTACAGGCAGAATAACCTCCCTTGTATGTTCAAATCCTGATATATTTGACACCTTCTATGAGGATTTGGAGGAAATGCAGAAAATTTACGGAGGTGACGATTATGCTTTTTAGTGAAGTGTACGGAACCTATTTTAATGCTGTTGCAGATGTTATTTCAAAGGCTATTGACGGCGAGCTGGACAGGAAAACCATTTATGATATTGTTGCAGAAAAAGCCTTTGGCGAAAGCTTATTGAATATCCCCAACGCATTGTTAGACGGCAGTTGGAGACTGCTGAATGAAAACTGCGAAACGCCGATTGCCAACGAGCCCACAATGCCTTTAACCACGCTCCAAAAGCGTTGGATGAAAGCTGTTCTTCTTGACGAAAGAGTACAGCTTTTTAATCCTTCAACGCAGGATTTAGATGATGTAGAGCCATTGTTCAAGCCGAGCACATTTGTATATTTTGACAGATATCATGACGGCGATAATTACAGCGACCCGATTTACAAAAGAAATTTTCATATTATTTTGACAGCTATTAAGGAGCACAGAAAGCTGAAAATTAAATTTAGCAATAATCGCAGAAATTACCGTTGTATTACCTGTATTCCGAGAAAGCTGGAGTATTCATCAAAGGATGATAAATTCAGGCTTATTGCAAATGACCGTCCGGATAAATCAACAACAATCAATCTCGGCAGAGTCTATAAAGCTTATTTATTAGAAGAATTTACCGAGGACGAGTTTACCGCAGTTGAACCCAAAATGGAAACCTTGATTATGGATTTGGTTGATGAGCGCAATGCTCTTGAAAGGGTGATGCTCCACTTTTCACATTTTGAAAAAGAAACGGAAAAGCTGGACGATACCCATTACAGAATCAGTCTGAAATATAGCATGGACGATGAAACAGAGGTGCTGATTAGAGTAATCTCCTTCGGACCTAAAATAAAGGTGTTATCACCGCAGGGATTTATAAATCAAATACAAGACAGAATAAATAAACAAATGAGTTGCGAGCTGAAATAACAGTTCGCAACTTTTTTTCCAAGATTAATTTGGTAATAATTGCTATTATGTAATCAAGCAAGGCGTTTAGGGAGAGATAATCGTGAAAGAAAAAATAAAAAGGAAAAATTCATTGGAAAATACTGTAATTGAAGTTTTAGGAGGTTTAAATATTCAGGTTGAGTGTTTGGGAAAATCTCTGGCTGAGGATTACAAAAAATGTTGGATAACTGAATTTGCCCCTAAAGACAGCAGTATAAAAGAAACTAAAAAATGTTGTTTGTCAAAAAGCTGCCATTTATGGTATGTTTTCATCTTTGAATATGTTAGTGCCGCAGAGTATGACAATGCAAAAGAAAAATTTAATCAGATAAAAAAGATAACTGTATTGTATATTTTGAGGATGATAAATATATGTTCAAATTAACAAACGCAGGTGCTTTGACGGCAGATTCTTTGGATACCATACGAGCAAAGCTACATAGGTATTTAGATATAATTGTAACTGCCGGAGATTTTTCGTGGACGTACTGCCACACTCACGAGAACGGTTGGATAGGACCGTATTTTTATAAAAAGGATGTGTTAAAATGATTAATATTAAAGGAAAGTTTGCATCGGCAAAGGTGTTTGCCAAAACAGTTGAGCAGTCAGCTATTGAGCAAATAGAATTACTTTGCTCTCAGGAGTTTACAAAGGATGCAAAGATTAGAATTATGCCTGACGTACATACAGGCGCAGGCTGTACCATAGGCTTTACTGCTAATCTCGGTGATATGGTTATACCTAATATCGTCGGTGTTGATATAGGCTGCGGTATGCTTTGCGTAAAGCTTGGCAATGTTGACATTGATTTTGAAAGATTTGACGAGGTAGTACGATGGTATGTGCCCTTCGGTCAGGATGTTCACGAGGGTAGAATGATGCGTTATCCAAAGCTTTATGATATGCACTGCTACCGAGCTTTAAAGGATAGCAAAAGAATAGAGCGTTCTATTGGAACACTGGGCGGCGGCAATCACTTCATTGAGCTTGATACGGATGAAAACGGCTGTAAGTATCTTGTGATACATACAGGCTCACGTAATCTCGGCAAGCAGGTGGCAGAGCATTATCAGGCACTCGCTTATGATATTGCACGCAGAGCCGACAAGCTTTTTGAAAAACAAAAGCAGCTTATTGCCGATTATAAGGCACAGGGCAGACGTACGGAAATTCAAGCAGCTTTGGTTAAAATGAAAAACGAATTTAAGCATAAGGAAACATCTGTTCCGAAGGAATTGTGCTATCTAACAGGCGAATACAGACAAATGTATCTTGACGATATGGCAATCTGTCAGGAGTTTGCGGCACTTAACCGTCAGCAAATTGCCAATGAGATATTATCAAATTACTTTGGTAAGTTTTTAGATGATTTTGAGTTTTTTGAAACCGTACACAACTATATTGACTTAAAAAATAATATTGTTCGCAAGGGTGCTGTATCTGCTCAAAAGGGTGAAATGCTCCTTATTCCCATCAATATGCGTGACGGCTCATTAATCTGTGTAGGCAAGGGTAACGAGGACTGGAACTGCTCCGCACCTCACGGTGCCGGAAGACTTCTTTCAAGAACGGACGCCAAAGACAGATTATCAATGGAGGAGTACCGGCAGGAGATGACAGGTATATTTACAACCTGTGTAAATGAATTTACTCTTGACGAGTCGCCTATGGCATACAAAAATAAGGATGAAATTGTTGAGCAGATAACACCTACGGCGGATATAATCTGTCAAATAAAGCCTGTTTACAATTTTAAAGCAAATTAATCTCAAAGCCTAATAGTCCGTTTATATGGACTAAATGGATTTTGATATTGCCTTAAAGCTATGCATATGATATATTCAAATCAAGGAAAGCCCTTGGCACTTGGAGGTGCTGATATGAAAATGAAAATAGGATTTAATATCGGCGAAAGCAAAAAAGAAAATACGGAAAATATTGCAAATACTGTTGCACCTGAGGTTGTGGCCGAGGAGCCTGTACGCTCTGTTGTTACCGTTCGTTTTGAAAACGGCAGGGAATATCCCTACTACAACGATGAGTTTAATCTCAAGGTAGGTGATGTTGTGTTTGTTGACGGCAAGCTTGCCGGACAGCAGGGCAGAGTTACCGGGGTTACAACAAAATTTAAGGTCAGCCTTGACTATTACAAGCGAGTTATCGCAAGGCTTAATCTTAATTTCAACGGCGGATTTGAGCGTGTGAACGGCTTTATGCTGAGTAAAGATTGCGTACTGCCTTTTGAGCAGGTTAATGCTTGGTTTAACCCTCCCAGAGAGGATGAAGAGGAGTTTTTCATAGGCGAAGGCTATGAGGTGATGCTCGGAAAAACAGACGAGTGCGAGGATGTTTATCGGGATGAATATATTGACGGAGCCGAACTGTTTTACGATGACGCTGTAAAGTACATATCCGTTAAAAACGGCTTAGGTAAAGCAATAGTCAAAAGCAGTAAATATCACACAGTTGATTTTACTCTGGAAAACGGTGTAATTAAAAATCTGTACTGCGACTGTATCAGTGCTCACTGCTGTAAGCATATTGTTGCCGTCTGTATGGCAATTCAAATGCTGATTGATAAAAACAAAATCAGCTATGATACCGATTTTACCGCACTTGCCCACAATTTATTTTATAATGTGGTTTCGTACAATTCGGATAAAATAACTGTATAAAACGACTTAAGCCGGGAGCGGATTTGCTCTCGGCTTATCTGCATTGTTTTTCCGGCAGACATTTCTGCCTGCCGGTATATGAACAATCAATGGGGGCAGGGCTTTTCACGGCAGGTATAACACCCGCACCCTGCCCCTTTACCTGATTGGAATTGTTCATACTAATATCAATATATGAAAAACAAAAAAATGGGCAACAAATGTACAAGTTAATTGACAACATATTTGTATAAATTTATAATATATGCTATAATAGTCAATAACATTATAAACGAGGTGCAAGGATGGAAAATATCAGCATTGGCGTTAAGGGCGAGGCCCTTACAATAGTAAACACCACCAATACCGCAATTACTGCGCAAAGCGGTTCTCTGCCGGTATTCGGCACACCCTTTATGATTGCGCTTATGGAAAAAGCAACCTGCGACGCCGTGGCGGAATATCTTGAGGACGGCGAAACCACGGTGGGCACAAAAATTGACGTTGCTCACAGCAGAGCCAGTGTAATAGGTGCCACGATTACCGCAGTTGCTCAGCTTATTGAATGTGACGGCAGACGGCTTGTTTTCAGCGTCAGCGCAAAGGATGAAAACGCAAATACAATCGGCAGCGGAACTATTGAGCGTTTTGTTGTAAATGCTGAAAAATTTATGAAAAAGGCAGAAGGATAAAATGAAGTACAAAGCGATTATTTTTGATTTTGACGGCACAATCTGCGACACCGGCGAAGGAATAATGAAAAGTGCAAAATATGCGCTTGATGCCTTCGGTATTGAATGTGACGATTGGCGTGAGTTATCGTTTTTTATAGGTCCTCCGCTTCTTGTGACATTTCAGGAAAAATACAATCAGTCACCGACGCAGGCGGATTTGCTTGTTCAAAAATACCGTGAAAGATATACTAAAATCGGACTGTATGAAAGCAGTCTTTATCCCGGTATTGAAAAGCTGTTGAAAAATCTGAAAAATGACGGCTTTAAGCTGGGAATTGCATCTTCAAAGCCAAGGTCCTTCGTTGTAGAATTGCTTGATAAGTTTGATATATCAAAGTATTTTGATACCGTTTGCGCCGTGTCCTTTAAAACCGACTGCGAATCCAAGCAGAGCATAATTTCACGCTGTCTTAAGGAGCTTGACGAATCGGCGAGGGATACCCTTGTTGTAGGCGACAGATTTTACGATATTGACGGTGCCGTTGAAAATATGGCGGACAGTGTCGGTGCACTGTGGGGCTACGGAACCAAGTTTGAATTTATTGAGCACAGAGCAAAATTCATTGCCGAAAAGGTAGAGGATATTGAGGCTATCGCCTTGGGATTATATGAAAACACTGAAAAGGTACAGGGAATTTTTAACGGCAATATTATAAAAATTCACCTTGACGACATAACTCTGTGCGACGGTGCAAAAGGCAGCCGTGAATGTGTTGACCACCCCGGCGGAGTCGGAGTTATCGGCATTAATGATGACGACGAGGTGCTGATGGTGCGCCAGTTCAGATACCCTTATAAAGAGCTTGTGTACGAAATTCCGGCAGGAAAGCTTGATAAAGGGGAGGAGCCTATTGACGCCGGAAAACGTGAGTTTAAAGAGGAATGCGGATGTATTGCAGACGAATTTATACCCTTGGGCGAAATTTATCCCACTCCCGGTTATACTAATGAAATAATACGTCTGTTTTGGGCGAAGGGACTTCATTTTGACAGTCAAAATCTTGATGACGGCGAACTGCTGGAGGTTTGTAAAATCAAGTTTGACCGGCTTATAGATATGATAATGAGCGGCGAAATCAAGGACGCTAAAACCGTTGCCGCCGCATTAAAAATAAAATTAATCAGAGAGAGCAAATAAACAGTAATGACAGCATATTTAGATAACAGCGCCACCACGCTTCCCACAAAAGAATCAGCGGATAAAGTATATGAAATGCTTAGTGAAAAATTCGGCAACCCGTCAAGCTTTCACAAGCCGGGTCTTGACGCACAGCTTGAAGTGCGCAAGGCAAGGAGTATTATTTCCGACGCCCTTTCCTGCGAGGATGAGGAGATATATTTTACCTCCGGCGGAACGGAGGCTAACAATCTGGCAATTTTCGGTGCGTCTTATGCCAATAAACGAAAAGGAAACAGAATAGTTACCTCTGCCATTGAACACGAAAGCGTGCTTCAATCCGTTGATGAGCTTGAAAATCAGGGCTTTGAAGTAGTACGGCTTCAGCCTGACAGGTACGGAAATATTACCGAGGAGCAGATTTTTGAGGCGGTAAACAAGGATACTATCCTTGTTACAATGATGTATATTAATAACGAGGTTGGCTCCGTACTGCCTGTTAAATCAATAAAAAAAGCAGTTAAAAAAGCAGGTGCGCCTGCATTAATTCATATTGACTGTGTTCAGGCCTTCGGCAAAACCGAGGTTAAGCCGTCTAAATTAGGTGCGGATTTGTTAACCGTTACCGCTCACAAAATCCACGGACCCAAAGGCGTAGGCGCACTGTATGTAAAAAAAGGAACAAGGATTATTCCCAGAACCTACGGCGGCGAGCAGGAGCATAAAATCCGTCCGGGAACGGAGGCGTCGCCTCTTATTGCAGGCTTCGGCACAGCGGTATCACAGATACCCGATTTAAAGGTGCAAAGCGAAAAAATACACCGTATTAACGAATATGCAAAACATCATTTGCAGGCAATAGACGGCGTTATCATCAACAGCGGTGACGATGCATCGGACTATATTATAAATTTGTATATCCCCACATTTATGACGTCGCAGACGGTTGTTCAGCATTTTTCGTCAAAATACGGCGTGTATATCAGTAACGGTTCCGCCTGTGCAAAGGGCAAAAGGAGTCACGTGCTGACGGCAATGCATCTTAATGATAATATTATTGAAAAATCGGTCAGGGTAAGCTTTTCACGCAACACCACGAAAGAGGAAATTGATATGCTCATTACGGCAATCCGTGAAACAGTAAACGATTATCCCAATAAATAAGGAAGAAAAAATGAGAGAAATTATACTTATAAAAAACGGCGAGCTTGTGCTTAAGGGTCTTAACAGAAACACCTTTGAGGACATTCTCATTAAAAATATGAAAAAAGCACTTAAAAATATCGGCGAGTTTTCATTTACAAAAAGTCAGTCAACAATAGCTGTTGAAAGCATTGACGAGGGCGCAGATTTGGACGATGCAGTTGACGCCCTTAAAAAAGTGTTCGGCATTGCGGCACTGTCCCGTGCGGCAGTGGCACAAAAGGATATGGACAGTATAAGACAGACTGCCGTAACCTATCTTAAGGACGAGCTGGAGGAGGCTCATACATTTAAGGTTGAGGCTAAAAGAAGCGATAAAAAATTCCCTCTTAAATCACCTGAAATAAGCAGGGAGCTGGGAGGATATATTCTTTCAAAATTTAAAAATCTAAAGGTTGATGTGCATAATCCCGATGTTAATGTTACCGTTGAGGTAAGGGATAAGTATGCCTTTGTAAGAAGTAATAATATCAAGGGCGCAG
>JBJEPO010000120.1:0-1864 GCA_051881275.1 Eubacterium sp.
CAGTCCTGGCAACAGGGTGCGGGTTCGACCCCCGCCGCCGGCACCAAAAAAGCACCGCTAAGGTGCTTTTTATTTTTATTTTGTTTTATTTTTAATTTTTTCATATATTTCAACGGCTTTAAATCTTACGGCGTAGCCTTTTGATTGTATCATTTTTATTTCTTCTTCAGTCAGATAGCCCTCAAATCTGTCACTTTCTTCGCTATATGCGGATACGCAGACTTCGGGAAACATTACGCACCACCAGTTATGCCCTTTGCCTTCGCCTATTATAATTTTCAAACAGTCATATTCCCCTGCCGGCAATGTAAAATTATCATATTTTCTTGTGGGAAAATAGTCCTTAGTCACATATACCTTTGTGTCATAATCATAACCGTAAAATGCAATGACCTTCTGTGCTGTCTGCTTAAAATTATACACGTTATCCTGTGATACCTTTATTGCGTCCTGTACATTTTCGCAGTTGTTATATAACCCCGATGAAAAGGAAATGATTTTATCCTTGATCTTCATTTTCAGCGACTGGTCTGCTTCTGAGTCGCTGTTGGCGAGAATATGAAGCCTGAAAACCTTTGTGCTGATGCTTTCACTCATTGTAATTGCAGGGGTAACTGTTGATACAAGAACAACACTGCAAAGAAAAACCGCAGAAAAAACAATAAATTTTCTTTTCAAAACAAAAACCTGCCTTTCATAAGCAATGATTGGCAGATTTTTACTTATTTATTCAATTATTTTATCAATTTTGCAGCCTCTGTTTACCGGAGTGCATACGCAGATGTCTTTTGCGAAATCCTTAAGATTTTCTGCTGCTTTTTCAGCATCATCACGGCTTTTAAAAATCCCGAAAACGGTAGGACCGGAGCCACTCATACAGACTCCGCAGGCACCGTTATTCCTCATAATTTCTTTTATGGTAATACGGTTTGGAACTTCAATGAACTGCTCAAATACATTTTCCATTTTATTGCAAATATCATCTAAATTGCGTGATTGCATAGCGCACAGCATACCGAATTTATCGGGTGTATGAATTTTTCCGCACTCGTCAAACTGCTTGTACGCCTTTGCGGTATTTACTCCGAAATCAGGCTTTGCAAGTACAATATAACATCTCGGAAGTGATTTGACCTTGTGAAGAATATCACCGACTCCCTGTGCAAGCATTGTACCGCCTGTTATACAAAACGGAACATCGGCACCAACCTTAACACCGATTTTGCAAAGCTCATCATAAGACAAATCCGTACCGTACAGCTTGTTTAATGCGGTTATAACTGCCGCACCGTCTGCACTGCCTCCCGCAAGTCCTGCGGCGTGAGGTATTCTTTTTACAATATCAATATGAATGTTTTTATCGGTAATTGAATTTTCACTGAAAAACGCCTCTGCCGCTTTGTAGGCAATATTTTTTTCGTCAAGAGGTATTGAGTCAATATTACAGCTGATTGTTATACCGCCATCATTTTCCCTGCTGACAGTTATCGTATCGTAAACTCCCACGCTTTGCATAATCATAAACAAATCGTGGTAGCCGTTTGACATTCGTGAAACTATATCAAGCAGTAAATTTATTTTTGCGTACGCTTTAACTTTAATTTTCATCATTTAATTCCTTAACAAATTCTCCAATGCGTTTAATTGCTTCTTTTATATTGTCTATTGAATAGCAGTATGAAACCCTGATAAATCCTTCTCCGCAGTCACCGAAGGCGTTTCCGGGAACAACTGCAACTCTTTTGCTTTTGATTAATTTTTCGGCAAATTCCTCGCTTGTAAGCCCTGTGCTTTTTATACATGGAAAAACATAGAATGCACCCTTCGGCTCAAAGCAATCCAGACCGATTTCTCTAAAGCCGTG
>JBJEPO010000121.1:0-10251 GCA_051881275.1 Eubacterium sp.
TATAGGCACCCTCAAAAATCTGACGGCAGCCACGAACCGAAAGAGATTCGGGATTTCGCTCATCATCAGGCTTTGAACGGTTATAGCCCATCATTTCAAAATGAAGAGTTTTTGTATCATCAATATAGGGTGAGAGCAACATTCTCTCTCTGTTTGGGTCAACACCGCCAATGTATTTTCCGTTAACCTTTACGCAGATTTCAGCGGCGGTTTTAAGAGAAAACCAAAGCTCCTTACCCTGCAAATCCTTTGGTACGTCAACGTCAGCTTTAATAAACGCAGTTCCGTCGGGTGTAAAGTACATATCACCCTTATTTAGCGGTCTGTAATCGTCGGAATAATATTCAAATTCCATTTCCGACACCTGACGGGCGTCACGAATCATCAAATTTGTGATTTCTCTTTTATCACTGTAAATATGGCGCTTGAGCCAGGAAAATCTAAGCTGTGTCCATTCCTCGGGGCGCATTGAACGGCGCTCTACTTTAATGTGTGCCATAATTCAATACCTCCTACTTATCCTGAAAATACGGCTTTTTACGAATTGCGTTAACTGTAACCGTTTTGTTTAAGTCGGTTTTAATCTGTTGCTCTATCCAATTAACACAACGGTCAAGAATAAGGCATTTTGAGCACTCACCCCTAAAAATCACCGTAAGCACATTATTATCAAGGCTGACGTATTCAATCCAGCCGCCGTCGCCCTGAATTTTTGGCGATAGCACATCTTCAACATATTTTTGTACTTTATTCATACCTGTCTCCCGAATAATTAAGCATTAATTATGCTGTTAATTTTTTCTCTGATTTTTTCAAGACGGAGCTTTGCATTTTCTCTGTCAGGGTCAACAATGGAATAATATACTTTAATCTTAGGCTCTGTTCCGCTGGGGCGCACTGCCATCCAGCTGCCGTCATTGAATATGAATTTAAGCACATTTTCCTTAGGTAAATCCGCAATGCCCTTTTGGTAGTCAATTACTTCCTTAATGCCATCAAAAAGACTGTTGCCGTCGGCACGAAATACAACCATTAAATTTTGAATTTTCTCGGCTCCGTCCTTGCCTTTAAGCACAAAGCTGTCAAGATAATCAAGATAATAGCCGTATTCTGCATAAATATAATTTAAGCCGTCAAGTAGGGTTTTACCCTGATTTTTATACCATGCAGCCATCTGACAGATAATCATAGACGAAACAACTGCATCCTTATCTCTTGCGTGGGTGCCCACAAGATAGCCGTAGCTTTCCTCATAGCCGATAACAAATTCCTGCTCGCCTGTTTCCTCGTACTTATTGATTTTATCGCCGATATACTTAAATCCTGTAAGCGTTTCTTCTATCTGCAGTCCGAATTTTCTGCCGATATTTGCACCTAAATCTGAGGTTACAATAGTTTTTACAAGGGTTGATTTTTCATTAAGCGTATCTTTTTTCATTGTGAGAATGAATTTTACAAGCAATGCACCTGTTTGATTGCCAGTAAACAGGACAAAATCATCACCGTTTCTAACGGCAATACCAACTCTGTCGCAGTCCGGGTCCGTGCCGAGAACAAGGTCGGCGTTGGTTTCCTTAGCCTTATTAATGGCAATGGTAAGGGCGTCCTTTTCCTCGGGATTGGGACTTCTTACGGTGGAGAAATTGCCGTCGGTCATTTCCTGTTCTTTAACAACCGTAACATTCATACCATCAAGCATACGTCTTACAGGAATATTTCCCGTTCCGTGAAGCGGAGTATATACAATCTTTAAATCACTTTTTGATGTATATACAGACTGCTTTGATACCGCTTTATAATAATCATTCAAAGCATCCTGACCGATATATGTAATATTTTCCGTTACAGGTGTAAAATCTATTGACTGATAATCAGTAATTTCGTTTATATAATCAAGTGCGGTTTTTGCATCTTCTGTACAAAGCTGACAACCCTTACTGTCATATACTTTATAGCCGTTGTACTCTTTTGGATTATGAGATGCAGTTACCATAACGCCTGCGTCACAGCCAAGATGTGCAGTGGTAAAGCTTAAAACAGGAACGGGAACAAGTGTTTCATATATATAAACCTTAATACCCTTTGAGGAAAACACTGCCGCCGCCGTTTCGGCAAAATATTTTGAATTATTACGTGAATCATAAGCGATTGCAACCTTTACCTCACCGTATGATTTACTGTTAAGATAATTTGCAATGCCCAATGATGCCTTGCCCACGGTATATCTGTTCATTCTGTTGGAGCCTGCGCCCATAATACCACGCAAGCCACCTGTACCGAATGCCAAATCCTTATAAAATCTGTCCTCAATTTCCTTTTCATCATCGGCGATTGAAAGAAGCTCGTTTTTTGTATCATTGTCAAAGTTAAGCCACAGGTTATATTTATCTTTATAATTCATATAAAGCTCCTCACATATAAAATTTTACTAATTATATCACAAGAAAATATTTAAAACAATAAAAAGAGGCAGATTTTTACCTGCCTCTTAAAAAATTTTATTTCTTTTTCTTCTGAGCCTTTAATGCCTTTCTGCGTTCAAGCTCAGCCTCTTCCTCTGCACGCTTAGCGGCAGCCTTTTCCTCTTTTATGCGGTCCTCTTCCTCAGCGTCAATCTTAGCCTGGTCGTAGAGAGCGGCAATTTCGTCAAAGTGACTGTAATTCTCCTCCTGAATGAGAAGATTCTTAGCGTCATTAAAGGGCTTTGCGGCTCTGTTGAACTTAGCAAATTCATCCATAACAGCCTTAGATTCTTTCTTAACCTCTTTAAGCTGAACGTTAATGGATTTAATCTGTTCGGAAATTCTCTTAACCTCTTCGCTGTCATTTTCCTTCTTAGCGACGGATTTTTCAGCATTAAGCTCGTAAATCTGAGCGTCAAGCTCATCTTCCTTATCAAAAAGAGCTGTAAGAGACGCCATATCCGGCTCTACGAACACATTAGTCTGGCCGTAGTATTTGTCATAATTTTTCTTTGCGGAAATCTCTTTCTTGCAAAGCTCAATTTCAAATGAACGTGCCTCTTTTTGCTCCTCTGTATCCTTAGGCATTTTCTTTGCCTCGGCAAGTTTTGACTTAACCTGAGCAATATCAATAGTCTTAATGAAATCAAGACCTGCATTATAAATTTCTCTGTAAACGGAAACCTGGTGCTTGAAGTTTTCGGAATTGAATTTATCAAGCTCCTTGCAGACAAACTGAGCAATTTCAATTTCTTCGTTAAACTGAAGAGCCTCTTTATATTCCTTCTTGGCAAGCTTTCTTGCGGCTTTGTCGGATACGGATTTATACATATCCTTTGAAACCTCTTTCGGAGCTTCCTCTGCCATTTCTCTTGCGTTGTTAACAAGGTCAATAGCCTCAACAATCTGATGATTATTAAGAGCATTGTTGCCGTAATCCTCAAAGAGTGAACGTACCTTCAATACACGGATAACGCATTTCTGCTTTTTCTCGTTAAAGTCATAGAAGAAATACGGAACCATATTAAGGAATGCACCGAATGCCGCCATAAGAATGAGCACGCCCATCAGCTTATAAAGAAGACCGGGCTCGCCTGTTTTTACATCAAGTATATCATAGGGTGACTTATAGCCGTTACCCTCGTAAACGCCGTAATGGCTCTGAACGGCAGGAAGAATTGCAGAAGTTGCAAGAGTAACGATATTACCGATAGTTGCTACAGTAGCAAACATTCCGTCAATACGCTCGCCTGTTCTGTACTGCTGATAGTCACGGATATCCGCCTGAATAGCAGGTCCCGTAATCTGCTCAAAGGCGCCAACAAGCCAGTTACAGTAGATACATATAAACAGCCACCAAATGTTAGTCATATCAATATGCATTGCAAGAATGAATACAATGTTTAAAGTATTAACTGCAATAAGAACCTTTTTCTTACCGAATTTTTTAATACAGAAAGGAGCAAGCAGCATACCCCATAAAGAAGCATTACCTGTAAGAGTTTGAATAAGTGCAAACACACCGCCGTCGCAGGAATGTCCATAGTTATATGACCAGGTAAGAATATTACCATAGGCACTCTCGAGGAATCCAAGCCAGCCTGCAAGAGAAATAATCCAGAAATACTTATTCTTTGCAACAGCCTTAAACGAATCAATAAAGCTAATCTGAATTGTGTGGGTTTTAGCCTGAACAATTTTTTCCTCAGTGTTTGCATAAACAACAATTGTCAGGAGTATACCAATAACCGCAAAAACGGGATAAGAATATCTGTAAACTCTGATATCATACAAATTATCATTTGTAACAAATTTTGCAACAAGAGGCAAAACGATGTTCACTATTGACGGAGCAAGAGAATATACTACCGATTTAATAGCAAGAACATCTGTACGCTCCTGCGTGTTAGGTGAAAGAACATGAATGAGATTTGTATAGGCATCATTAAAGAAATTAAAGAAAAACTGGAGTAACAAATTGAAAATCAATACTACTACACAAGTAATGATGTACGAAGCATCTCTGCCCAAAATCTGTCCAGAGAACATAACATCTAATCTATCATAGGGGAACCAAACGTATCCCAAAGCAATTAATGCCGTAGGCAGACCCATTGACAAAAGATAAGGTCTGTACTTACCGCCTTTACCACGGGTGTTATCTACCATATTGGCACGCACTGCAGTAAGCGGAATATTGGCAATGGTGGCGATTATGTATAGCACATACATATCGGTAGGCGAAACGCCGATAGCGCCTCCGACAATCATATTAGTTGTGGAAACCAAAAGAGCAGAGCCCATGGTAATAATGAAATATGCACCTATACCGCCTCCGGCATAAGCAACAATTTCCTTAAAGCTCATAAACCTGCCTTTAGGGGGTTCGTTCCAATTATACTTGACATTATCAATAATGCCGAGAATCTTGGATTTTATGTTCTGTTCTCCAGCCATAAAACAATCTCCTTTTTTACATTTTTAACAATATATTTATATAATATCATAAAATATTAGCAAATACAACCATAAAAATATAAAAAACGTCTGTCATTTTACGACAGACGTATAAAATTGACCGATTTATTATTTACTCATTGCGCAAATCATATCGGCACAGCTTGAGAAAAAGGATTTATATGCTTTGCAGTAATCAGCGCTTTCCCTGTTTCTTTTGCATCCCCCCGCCCTGCATAATGCAAAGTAGGGACAGGTTTTACATTCCTCTTTCATTTTAAATGACTCTTTAAGGAATTCAACACTTTTTTGACTGTCCTGCAAGTCGGCAAATGATTTTTCATTTATATTACCGAGATACCATTCATCCGTACAGTAAAAGTCACAGGGATAAACACTTCCGTCGCCCTCAACAACAAATTGAGTTGAACAGGGACCGTTCATTCCGCACTGCTCGGCGCACTGACCCTTTGCAAGCAGAGCGTAATTGTCGAACTGTCTGATTGATACAAGATTACCACGCATATTATCGTTAAAATAAATCTTATAGCATTTATTAAGATAAAATTCGTAATCCTCATCATCCATGGCATACTCGCTTTCGCTGTCATTAAAGGGCTTAAGACAGGGTATGTACTGGAGGTAATTAAATGAATTTTGCTTAAAAAATCTGTACGAGTCACGGATATTTCGTGCAAGTCTTTTTGTAAGAACAGACAGGATATTAAAGGTGACGTTATACTTTTTTAGCAAATCAATACCGTGCATAATATCGTCAAAGGAATTTGAGCCGTCCGGGTAAACTCGGTAATCGTTAAGCTCTCTGTTGCCGTCAAGAGAAACGCCTACAAGAACATTGTTTTTGCTGAAAAATTCGCACCATTCATCATTTATCAGCGTTGCATTAGTTTGCACACATAGGGTTACCTTTGAATTGTTTTTATTATATGTATTAACAAAGAATACAAATTCGTTAAAAAAATCTATGCCACGTAAAAGCGGTTCACCGCCCTGAAAGGTGAAATACACATCTTCGCCGCCGGTAAAATCAAATGCGCTTTTAACAAGATTTTCAGCGGTTTGAAGCGACATCATACCCTTATTTTCGCAGTCACGCTCTTTAGCAAGAGAGGTATAAAAGCAGTATTTACATTTCAAATTACAGGCTGAGGACGCCGGCTTAATCATTACCGATATGGACATATATTTTAACCTCTGTTAACAATAATTTTTGACAGGACCTCACCCACCTTATCGTGAATTACAAGGTCGGCGCTTTTATCGGCAGGAGTTTCATCACGGTTAATCAATACAAAATAATCGCCTTGAAAATAACGAATAAAACCTGCCGCAGGATATACATTAAGCGAAGTACCGGCGACAATAAGACAGTCGGCATTTGAAATGGCATTCAACGCACCTTTAACCGTATTATCATCAAGTCCTTCTTCATACAAAACCACATCGGGTTTAATAATTCCGCCGCAGGAGCATTTGGGAATACCGTCGCTGTTTTTCATATACTGTGCATCATACAGCTTATGACATTCGGTGCAGTAATTTCTGTGAACGCTGCCGTGAAGCTCAAAGACGGTTTTGGAGCCTGCCGCCTGATGAAGTCCGTCAATATTTTGGGTAACAACGGCGTTAAGCTTTCCTGCATTTTCAAGCTCGGCAAGCTTAAGATGTGCTGAATTTGGCTTTGCATCAAGGCACAGCATTTTATCACGGTAAAAATTATAAAAATACTCTGTATGGCTTTTGAAAAATGAATGGCTTAGTATTTCCTCGGGAGGATAATCGTATTTTTGATTATACAATCCGTCCACGGACCTGAAATCCGGTATTCCGCTTTCGGTGGAAACACCTGCTCCGCCGAAAAACACTATATTTTGACTATTGTCAATAATCTGCTGTAAATTCATAAAACGACCTGCTTTATCAGAAGTTCATATTATTCCAGCCCCACTGACTGCTTGAGGAATATTTTACATAGAGCTTATCCGGTGAAATTCCCAGAACTTCGTTATATATTTTGCAAAGCTCCTTTGTCATTCTTTCGCAGTTTTCATCTGTGGCATTACCGAAAACGCTTAAATCCACAAAAGCCATAGGCGATGTATCGTCGCCCTGAAAATACATACTGCATTTATCCTCAAATGACAGCATAAGCCAGCTCTCGCTTTTTCCCATAATTGAAATTGCTTTGCCAAGCTTTGATTTAAGAATTTCTCTTTTTTCAGGTGAAATCTCAACATTTGTATTTGTGTTAATAAACGGCATAATAATATCTCCTTAAATTAAATTTTTACTGATTTAACAGACGAATATGATGAATATGCGGTAACGCCGTATCTCTTTGTAACGGCACGCACCTTATAATAATATGTTTTGCCTGCTTTAATATTTTTATCCGTGTAAGACAGTGACGACGGCGACAGTGACGCAACCTTCGTGTAGCCCGATGATTTTGATGTTGAGCGGTAAACATAGTATACGGTTGCGTATGATACCTTTTTAATATTAACTGTAATGTTCTTGGTCTTTTTTGTTTTTTTATCAGCATTTTTAACAATACTGCTTACTGATGATTTAGATACATTGCTGAAAATATATGACCTGCTTTTGCCTTTAGCGTCAACATTGCCCAATTTATTTGAAGAATATTTATTTGTATAAACTGTACCGGCGGAGCCTACATCAAAGAATATGCCGTACTTTTTATTTTCCGACAAAGTGTTTGAGGATACTTTAGTTACTTTGCCTGCACAGTTAAAGCCACTGTTAGCTGATTTTGAAATTTTGTTTGAAACAAAATCCGTAATCTTGGCATTCTTATTAACCAAAACTCCGTTAGAGCCTGAGGAGGTTATTGTATTTGATGCAACAGAGCCTGCCGAGGCTCCTGAGGCAAGATAAATTCCCTGCTTTTTTGATGAGGTAACAGTATTTGAAGAAATTTTTGAGCAATAGGCATCGGTAATATAAATACCGTTATCACCGTTTGACGTAAGCTTGTTTGAAAGCAGTGAATTTGCACTTTTATTATTTCTCATATAAATTCCGTTTTTATATGTATTGGAAACAGTATTGGATTTAACAGTATTACCTGCGCTGGTGTCAATGAAAATTCCGTTTTCAAATTTACTTACGCTATTTAATGAAACCGAATTTTTATTGCTTATATTTGTTAAATAAATTCCCGATGTTGAGGAGGAATTTTTTTCGGTAGAGGTATAATTTACGGTATTAGAAGAAATGTTGGAATTTTTAACGTCATATAGCCTAATGCCGTTTGCTTTTGTGCTGATAGTGTTGGATTTTACTGTAATTTTACCCACGTAATAATCTGCAACAGGAACACAGCCCTTTGCAGCGGTAACCTTATTGCCGAACACATAAATTGCGGTCGGAGATGACACGTCCTTTGTGGAAGCTACGCTGATTTTATTATTTGACAGCACGCTGGCGCAGTCAGTATTTCTCTTGCCGTTTTTATCAAGATAGCATACCTTAGAAAGATTAGATGTGGAACGCATCATATAATAATATATGCCCTGACCGCAGTTTTCAATGGTGTTATTGCTGACAGTTGTATTAATGTAATTTGTACAGGTTACTGCGGTAGAAGATATGTTTTTAAAGGTGTTGTTAATTATCTTAATATTTTTTTGGTAATAATTAAGATAGGATGAATGAGTGCCCACACCTCGTACAACATTTTGGAAGGTACAATTCTGCACGGTTACTCCGTCATTCATTGTTCCGTCGTAAGGCGCCATATTAGTAAAATGGGCAGTTTCTTCAAGAATATCTATCTGCAACGCCTCAGAGCTTGTTTTGCTTAAATCCGAGGTTTGTCCGTCAAAGGTACAGGCATTAAATGTAATGTTTTTACAGGCGGCAATTTCAACGTGATGGGACTGATAATTGTCTTTAAAGGTAACGTGGTCAATTAAAATATCCCTGGCGTGACCTATTCTTAACAGACAGTTTCCGTTTTTATTATCGCTGTGATAGCCGAGAATACCGCCGAACATTTTAAAATTAACGAGTCCCTCATATCCTCCTGTGCCTGAGCGTGTAAGAAAGATATTGCCGATTCCGTTTGTGGCGTTAATCAAGGTTGTTCCTGCGGTCATATCAAGCTGTGTGTAGCTTGAAAGATAAATGTTTGCGCTTGTTTCAAAGGTGCCTTTAGGTGTGGTAATGGTGCAAATATTATTCTTTGACGCATTATTACGGCAATAAGTAAAGGCTTTTTTCAGTTCATCGGTTATATCCGTACCGGAAACAGTAATAACATAAGAGTCGTCCTTTGAATTAACGACAATACTCTGTCCGGCATAGGCACTTATGCCGAAGGAAAATACACTGCTTATTAAGATTATAAATGATAAAAAAATGGATAACGACCTTTTCAAAATGCTCCCCCATCAATAAAGTGTTTTTAGATATTATATATATAATTTTAAATAATGTCAATTACAGATGCGCTAATTTATCAAGTATTAATTAATTATACATTTTAATGCAAATGTCAATAATCGTGTATTTTCACATTGACAATATCAAAATTCGGTAATATAATGTCCCACAAACATATTTACTATTTGTTATTTTCGTTTCAACTATTTGTATATTGGTGATATTTATGGCAGAAAAAAAGAAATCAAAAATAAGGGTATTTATTAAAAAGCATTTTTCAATAATTGTAGTATGTGCGATAATGCTAATCCCCTCCATATACACGGTACTATTTCTCGGGTCAATGTGGGACCCTTACGGCAACACGCAGAATTTGCCGGTAGCCGTAGTTAATCAGGACGAAGCCGTTGTGTATGACGGCGAAAAAATCAACATTGGCGAACAGCTATGCGATAACCTGCGTGCTAACGGCTCGCTGAAATTTAATTTTGTTGACGAACGTGTTGCGCTTGACGGACTTGAAAACGGAACCTTTTATATGGTAATGATTATTCCTAAAAATTTTTCATACAATTCAACAACTCTTACAAGCGACAATCCCACAAAAATGCAGATAAAATATTATACAAATCCCGGTACAAATTACATTGCCAGCAAGTTCGGCGAATCCGCTATGAAAGCAATCAAGGAGGAGCTGAACAAAACAGTAATTAACACCTATGCGACAACTGTATATGCAAAGCTTGATACAATCGGCGAGGGATTTACCGCAGCCGCTGACGGTTCGCATCAAATATACAGCGGTGCAGGCACACTTAAAAACGGAAACAGGCAGATTACTGCAGGACTTGACACTCTTTCCAAGGGTTGTCTTACACTTGAAGAAGGCACAGGCACCTTGCAG
>JBJEPO010000122.1:0-10122 GCA_051881275.1 Eubacterium sp.
AGATTCGGCAACGAATTTCCCATTCGCTTTGATTTTCTTGACACTATGGACGGCGGAAATCTTTCCCTTCAGGTGCACCCCACAACCCAGTACATACAGGAAAAATTCAATATGCGCTACACCCAGGACGAAAGCTACTATATCCTTGACAACGGTGACGACAGCTGTGTTTATTTAGGTGCGAAGGAGGGCGTAAATCCCGACGAGTTTATCGGTGCCCTTAACAACGCCCAGGAAACAGGCGAAATGGACGTGGAAAAACACGTTAACAAGTGGGAGGCAAAAAAACACGACCATTTCTTAATTCCCGGCGGTACTCTCCACTGTTCAGGCTCTAACACAATGGTGCTGGAAATTTCAAGCACACCTTATATTTTCACATTTAAGCTGTGGGATTGGGGCAGAGTAGGTCTTGACGGAAAGCCGCGCCCCATAAACATTAAGCACGGCAGTAAGGTAATAAATTATTCTCGTGACACAAAATGGGTAAAGGATAATCTTATAGACAGATTTGAAGCCCTTGAAGAAACAGATGCATACAAGGCGGAGAAAACAGGGCTTCATATAAATGAACCCATTGAAACCGTGCGCCATTGGTTCACCGGAGAGGTTTATCACAAGGCAAACGGCAGTGTATGCGTATTTAATCTTGTGGAGGGTGAGGAGGCAGAGGTTGTAAGCCCCGATAATTCCTTTGAGCCCTATGTTGTTCATTATGCGGAAACATTTATCGTTCCTGCAAATGTGGGTGATTTTATCATAAGACCCACCGAAAAAACAAAGGGCAAAAGGCTTGCAACAATAAAAGCGTATATTAGGTGAGCAATATGATTTTTACACTTGATATCGGCGGAACATACACCAAATACGCCCTTATTGATAACGGTAAAATTATCAGCAAGGGCAAATGGGACACCACTCAAGGCTTTGATGTTCTGCTTAAAGAAATTGACGGCGTAATTTGCCGTGATGTTGAATATATCGGCATTTCCAGCGGCGGATTTTGGGACAGGGACGGCCGTTCAATCGGATATGAAACCGTTGAAAGCACCTCTGAAAATAATTTGAAAAAAAGTCTTTCAAAAAAATACGGATGTGACGTTTTTATAGAAAACGACGCCCGGTGCGCTCTGCTGGCGGAAAAGGAATACGGTGCGCTTAAAGGCACAGAAAATGCCATACTGCTTGTTTTAGGCTCATCCTTGGGCTGCGCCGTAATGATAAACGGCAAATTATACACGGGAGTCACAAATCAGGCAGGCGCAATGTTTATGATGCCGGAACACTACGACGGCAGTACATACCGTTTTGACGAAAAGGCAAACAGTATTAAGCTGACAAAGGAATTTGACTCCTCCCTTGAAAGAGGAAATATGCTTTTGATTGAGGAAAAGGCGTTGCAAAATAACGAAAAAGCCGGCGAATTAATAGAAAGCTACGCAAAGGCAGTGGCGCTGAAATGCTGGTATTCATATTTGGCATACGACCCTGAGCTGATAGTAATAGGCGGAGGAATATCAAACAGCCAATACATTATCGGCAAAATCAAATACTATCTAAGCTGCTTTTTTGAAAAAGATAAAAGCACAAGAAAGCCGAAAATAATTAACGCTCAGTTCGGCGGTGACAGCAATCTTTTAGGTGCGTCATTACTGAACAGGCAATACAACTAACCATATAAATATCCGGAGGAAATATTTATGGAAGAAACAAAAGAAAAGGAAACGCTGAAAGCGAAAATTACAGGTGCTGTCGGCAAATTCAAATCCCACTGGAACACACCGCCTGAGGGCTATCAGGTTTCCTACAAGGAATTTGCCGCCTTTGCCGCAGGATGCGGAAGTCCTAATCTGCTGGGCGTGCTGACCCAGTACACCACCATTGCCACAAGCGTTCACCTGATGATTTCCTATTTCAAAATGTCAACAGGTATGGCTTGGATGCTTACCATTCTTGCATCGGTTATTGCGATTATCCGCTCGCCTATTCTGTCAATGATGATTGACAACTCAAACGGCAAAAACGGAAAATTCAAGCCGTTTTTACTGTGGTCGTCAATAGGCACGGCTGTAAGCTTTTCATTTGTTCCGTATATACCGTCCTCCTGGATGGATATTCACCTTTTCAGCATACCGTTGCCGGCAATTCCCATTATGGGCGTTTACGAGGCGTCAACCATTGATTTTAATTTAGGTATTCTCCTTGCTTTCATTCTTATTCAAATAGGTCTGTTTTTCATCACTCTGCTTAATCAGTGCGTTGCGGGTATTGAGCAGACCATATCCACCGTTGCCCAGGAAAGAGCAAATATCGGCTCAATCAAGGGTCTTGTTTCAGGCTTGCCCAGCTCGGTGGTAAATATTATACTTCCCATTCTTGCAGGCACATTTTTTGCAAAGCAGGGAGGCTGGAACGCAGTAAATATGTACCGTATAATTTTCCCGATATGCGGAATTATAGGCGTTTTGATGATACTTCTGCTGGTTAAAGGCGTTGAGGAGAGAACAGTTGTAAAGCAGGAATATGTGGCAAAGGTTAAATTCTGGGAGGGTATGAAGCTTCTCAGCAAAAGCAAATATTTTTGGATTATAACAATATTTAATGCTTTTAACGCTTTAAGAAATCTTGCAAATATCACCACTTGGATAACCCAGTACAGCTTTGTGTCCGACACGGCAAAAACCTGGGTGGGACTTTACTGCTCAACAATACTTATGAACGCAATAGCCGTGGCGCTCCTTGTGGGTCCGTTTCTTATCAAGAAAATGGGAAAGAGAAATCTGATGATACTCTCCTGCGTGGGCTATGTAATTATGATTGCACTGCAGGTTGTTTTCCACAAGAGTCCCGTTTTGATTTTGGTTGTATCGTTCTTTGAGCAGTTCTTCGGCGGCTTCTATTTCTTAACGGGAATAATGACCTCGGATATTATGGACGATATTCAAATGAAAACAGGCAAGAGGCTTGAAGGCTTTTGGCAAAACTATATGGCTATCATCACAACAATTATCGGCGTATTTACAGGAATGCTAACTCCCCTGTTTCTTTCCTTCGGCGGAGTCGGCTTTTCCGACGATATATCACTTGCACTGCAAAACACCGAGCTTAGAAACAACATTTTCTTCTACCAATCACTGCTGGCACTTATCGGTGCAATAATTGTTGCAATACCGTTTTTCTTCTACGACCTGACGGAAAAGAAGCACGCAAATATTGTACGTGTGTTAAGAATAAGAGCCGCTGTTGAAAATTTCAACGACAATATGCTCCAAAAGGAAGATATTACATACCTGCGTGAAATTGTAGATTACGCAAACGAAGCCAATGAGCCAATGGTTACGGATGAGCTTGCAAAATATGAATGTATAGACAAAATTTTGCAGACTCAGACAACGGAATAAAGCACGCATACAAAGCAAAACCGCCCTGTTCAGACGCAACTGACAGAGCGGTTTGCTTTTTATATTAAGATAATACAGAGCATTGTATATTTAATGCTTCGCCTTTTTTGAGAGCTACACGGTATCCGCCGTCGGTTTTCTGCACCGATGCACCTGTAAATTTAGGTGAGTCGGGCAAATTTATAATAAGAAATTCCGTATCGTTTTCGGCGGTAAGCTCGGCTGAATAAAGCCGGGAATCACGCATCTGAGCCGAAGCCAGCACTCCGCCCCAGGCACGCAGGGTTTTAAAGGACACGTCCTTCCATTTTTTCGGAACGGCAGGGAAAAATTCCAAAACACCGTTTTCCGAATACAACAGCATTTCCTGCAAAACATCCTGGGCGCAGAAATTGCCCTCAAGGGTAAAGGGTCTGTAATCAAAGGACGAATAGCCCTGCTGAGTATAGTCGCCGTTAAGATGAAATGTATTGACGGAGCAAAAATATTTCCAGAAAATCTCAAGATATTTTACAGCCTCGTCGCCGTTCTTCGCCGCGGCAAAAAACTCACCAAGCCAGGTCATTGAATAGCCTGTATAATTTGCAGAGCCAAGCTTTACCGAATTATCTATTGTGGCGTCAATAATTTCCTTATGGTCAGGATTGTTATAGTCAAGCAGTCTTAATGGATGAATTGCCATAGCGTGGGACTGATGACGGTGGGATTCCTTTAAATCCTCGTCCGGCGACAGCTTAAGCACCTTGTTTTCATTAACCGCCAGCGGCCTGAGCTTATTAAGCGTATTTTCCCACAAAAGCGAATCACTGCCCTTATGAAGAATATCCGCCAGCCGTTTAAGTGCGGTAAACAGATAAATCATCAGGGCTTGGTCATAGTTTGAATTAGGCGTAAGAAATGCCTTTAGCGTGCAGTCGTGAATTTCGGGAGAGCTTGATAGGGGAAGAACGTAATACCCGTCACTGTCCTCCTTTAAAATTGAAAGGATAAATTTTGCGCTTTGCTCCAAATACGGATAGGCAGTATCCTCAAGAAACTTTTTGTCGCCCGTATAACTGTAATAACGCTCAAAGCTTTGACACAGCCAAAGCTGATTTGTGGGAGACAGGGCATACATCGCCCAGCCACCGAGGGCATAGCCGTCAATATCCATAACAGAGGGTAGGCAAATACCCTTTGCGCCGTAAAATTTTTCGGCAAATTCCCCTGCTCTGTCAGTCAGCGACGCCAGATAATCAATAAAGCATTCACCCTGCTCCAGACGGTTTGCTTTAAGATAACTGTAATATGTCATCTGTGTGTTTAAATCGTTGTGGTAGTCGCCGTTCCAGGGTGGCAGCTCCTTATCGTCGCAGGCGGTCCACAAGCCCTGCAAGGGCATTGGATAACAGCCCTTTCGGGAGGCACATCCCAAAAGATAATTGCCCATATTATATCGGTTGGCAATATAATCATCGGGCAGGCACACAGAGGATTTGTTGTTGTACTGCTCCCACCATTTTTTATGGCTTTCAAACAGGACGTCATACCCTTTTTCAAGACTGTCGGCGATTTTTGAAATCAAAGCGTCTTTAAGGTCGCCGGCATTCTCTGCCCGATAAGCGTAATAGGCAATTTGGGTTTCATTTTCGCATTTTTTAACCGCCGCCGCAATGCCGAAGCAGCTTGAGTCGGAAATTTCCTGGATATAGTAACGAATTTCGGCAGAGCCTTTTTTGCAATATCCGAACTGTGGCTTGGGATATTTAAGCACGCTGAGCTTTCGTGTAGTGGTTATACGACCTACACGGTGATTAAGCAACTGATTAAGTATATTTTTTCTGCCGAATTTTGGATTTACAATTTTAATATCCAAATTCTGTGCGTCGGTTTTCAGCATACCCACACCGTTTTCGGCGTGGGTATATGCTTTAAGGGTAAATGTATCGCATTTGTAAGTACATTCCGCCGTTTTCATATCCAGCATAAAGCTGCCGTTTTTATCCTTGCAGTCAGCGGATATTTCAATTCTGCCGGCAGGAAGCTTTGTGGGCGTGGGATAGGCATAAGGAGCGTCAAAGGTTTTATAAATCGCCTTAGTGTTCTTTGTTTTAACCCAGTTAAGAAGATTGGCGTATGTAAAGCCTTTGATGTTTTCCGGAGAGTCGCTTCTGTCCCAAATATCTCCTCGGTCCAAGGCGAGAATAATACGCCCGGGCGAGCCGAATACAAGACAACCCATTTCGCCGTTTCCAAGGGGAATTGCCTCATCCCAGCGGTCAATATTTCGGTTAATTTCCAGTATGTACGGATCCATAATTAATCTCCCGAGATAAATTTATTTGTAGGTTCTTCCCATTTCGCTGACAGGCAGGGCTTCAAATCCGTCTATGGATATATCCTTACCGTAATTGCCGTCGGAATACGGACTGTCTTTAAAGGTGTAAAGCGTATTATTATCAATGATGCTGTACTTTTCCGCACGTTTTTCAATACTGCCTATATTCTTTTTACTGTTGACAATTATATTGTTTTCAACAACGCTGTCGGCAGGATTGGCGGCAAAGGCAGGGTCGTCGGTATTGTCAAAATCAGCCGACAGCTGTGAAAGCTGAGGATAAGCATTTTTCCACACATTTGAATTTATGTCAACCTCTTTAAGCGTTGCCCAAAGTCCCTCACCGGGGGTATTTGCGTGAGAAAACCATCCGCCGTCCTCAATGCCTGCTATTGCCCTGTCGTCATAGGATATAGGCGTGCCTGCGTTTACAATAATGTTATTTGATACCTTTAAATCACGTCCGCCGCCTAAAAGAAATCCGCAGCCGGGGATATTAACAAGCAAATTGCCGTATGCCTCCTGACCGGAAAGAGCGTCGTCAAAATAAATTCCGCTGGGTGCAAAGCCGTCGGAGCCGATATTATAGATACAGTTGTAGCGAATAACATTTCCGTACTGGCTCCAGCTACGTCCTGCATAAATTGCACCTGCGTCGGAGGATTTAAGCACAACATCGTGAATAACATTATATTCAATAATATGATTATTGCCGGAATAGCCTATTGCTTCGTGGGGAGAATTATAAATTTCATTGTGACTGCATACACCGCCGACGCCGTTAAGCGTTACCGCCGGCTGATATGTTTGATAAACCTGTGACCAGTCGTAAATCAGGTTGTTGGTAACAACGTTTTCGGAGGATTTCAGCGTTTCTCTGTCGCCGCCGGTAAGGATTACACCTGCTTTACCCGTGGCGGTGATTGTATTATTCTCCACAAGAATATTGTCGCCCTCAATATCAACGGCTGTTTCGCCCACGTTTTTAATTTCGCAGTTTTTAACCGTTACCCCGTTGCCGGTGCCTTTGATTGCTCCGGCTCTCGTGCCGCAAAATGTTATACCGTCAAAGGTGATATTATCCGCATTATCAAGGGTAATCAAATCCTTGGTTTCAAGCGATAACTGCAGGGACTTATTTTCAAAATCCGCAGGGGGAATAAAGTATAAAACAAGCTTTTCATTGTCAATATACCATTCGCCCTCGGCGTCAAGCTCCTCAAACACGTTGAAGAAATAGTAAGGCATTCCCTCCTTAAATCCGTAAACGCTTGCATATTTTGTTGTAATACTGTTTTCGTCAAAGGAGTCCAGCGGAGTAGTTGAATCTGCCCAGTCATACTGAAAATAGCCGAAAAGCCAAATATCATTGCTGTTTTTCCAGGTTTTCATTCTGTCGGTAAGGGCTTTATCTGCCCCAAAGGTTCCGCCTCTGGGATTTTTCATATCCTCCCAATCGGGATTTTGCTGTGTTCCGTCCTTTGTATATGTTTCTTTAGAGTCGCCGTTGTCAATAATTTCGCCTGTTTTAAGGTCCTCATCGCCCTGATTTGGATAACGGGCAAGGGTCATACGCTCACCGTCGCAGAACAGCTCGCAGTACAGGCTTCCTTCCTCGCCGTATTTTTCCGCTTGATTGTATTGACCGAAGGCTCTTACCCTGTCAATTTTTTCTTTGGTTACGCCGTATTTTTTCAAATCAAGCATTTTGATATTGTCCTTGTACTGAACAAAATCGGCGGTATCAAGGGTAACTCCGCCGTTAAACACAGCCTGCTCCCCTGCGTAAAACACCGTATTACTGTCCTTTTCTGTCAAGGTCAGCGAGGACAGTTGATATTCACCGCCTGCAAAGGATATAACCTTCGTTTTTTTATTCAGCTTACGGGCAAGCTCCAGCGCTTTTTCTACTGTTTTAACGGGACTTTTTTCGTCTCCGCTGTTTTTGTCGTCCCCCTTAGGCGATACGAATATATCACCCTGCATTGCCTGACGGCTTTGCTTTTGAGGTACTGAAAGACCTGCGGGAACAGGCTGTAATTCCCCCATTACATTTTGCGATGAGCAGGAGCACATAACCGCTGTCAACACCGCAGTCATTAACACGCATAATACTTTTTTAAATTTCTTCATATTTTCACCCTAATCTAAAGCGTATTTTCCTGTGGATTTATCAGCTCTGTTTTTGTATTTTCCGCCTGTAAAATCGGGTATTTCAACCGGGATATTGCCGTTTTTAATTGACTCCTCCGACAAGGCGGTTATGCACATCCAGGCGGCTGCGTCATACACATCAATGGCAGGTAATGTTTCACCCTTTGCCGCATTTATCATAGAACGCAGAACAAGATAATCCATACCGCCGTGACCGCTTTCAAGCATACCCTTTGACTTGTGAAGCCATAAATCATTGTCATACTGCTTTGCGTATTCATCGGTGTTTTTCCAAATTTTTTGGGGGTCCATATCTATTTCGGCAACGTCGCCGGTAATATCCTTTTCAAGAAAAACGTAATCTCCGTCCTCCTGATACATACCCTTTGTACCGTGAACCGTAAAATTACGGCTGTATATACGGGGCAGGGTTGTGTCAAGGGTGAGTGTAATTGTTTCGCCGTTTTCACAGGTTATGATTGTTGTAACAATATCACCCTGCTTAAACTCTGTATTCAAAAGCTCCTCGTCATCACTTTTATGCTCTTTGATATACTCGTGGAGTCCCCTTGCCTTGCTGGCGCAGGAAACAAGACGAAGCATACGGTTACCTCGGTTAATGCCGAGAATTTTTGCGATAGGTCCCAAATCGTGGGTGGGATAGTTTTCGCAGTTGTGCTCCTTGTAATGAGAAAGGCGGTAATGACGGTTTTCCTTACCGAAGGACACCTCGTTTCTCAAATCGTGGCGGTAGGCGCCGTCGCAGTGCACAATTTCGCCGAAAACGCCCTGTCTTGCCATATTAAGACACATAAGCTCCCTTTGACCGTAGCAGCAGTTTTCCAGGAAGAAAAAGGGTGTTCCCGTTTCCTCCTGCGCCTGCACCAAATCAAAGCATTCCTGAAGATTATAGGTTCCGCCAACCTCCATTGCGGTAAAAATGCCTTTTTTCATTGCTTCTATTGCAATTTCAATATGGCGTTCCCAGGAGGTAGCAATAACAACAACGTCAAGGGTGCCCAGGTCAAGAACCTCTCTGTAATCCCCTGTCTGAAAGGGCTTTGTTCCCCTTGCTTTAAGGACCGTTTCCGCCGCATTTTCAACTCTGTCCTCGTATGTGTCGCATACGGCGGTAATTTCAACATCATCCATTTTAAGCATGGGTTCAATCAACTGCATACCTCGCTGTCCCAAGCCTATTACGCCTGCTTTTATAATTTTATCCATTGCTCTTATTTCCTTTCTCTGCCGGTCTCAAAACATACCACTGATATGACATTGCAGGCAGTGTAATCTTCATTTTAATATTTCCGTTTGTATCAATTCTGTAATTTTCGGGCGCATTATCCTGCTTTGAAACGCATATCTCGTTATCCGTTAATTCTGCGTCAGGCAAAGGAGGAATAGGCTTGTCGGATACCTTTTCGTCCGTTATATAGGTTCTTGTGGAGCCGTCACGTGCCTTTATAACCAGCGGTGCAATTTCCTCGCCGTAAAGGGGATATTTAACATCGCAGTTTTTAGTGTTTTCAAAGGGTGCGGGAGGCTGTGAAAGGTCTGTAAGTCCCGTATAATAAACCGGAACGGTAATCTCCTGTGTTATTTCGCTGTCGGTTTGGTTAAAGAACATTACGAAGCCTCTTTTATCACCGTAGGGAAGCTGATTCATAATGGCGTCAATACAGGTGGTTCTGTCAGGCTTTTCGGGATTGATGCGAGGAGGCATAAAGTGAACGGTAATGCCGTTTAACACATCTCTGTATTCCTTGAAAATATGAACCCATTTTTTAAAGATTTCCTTACCTGTTTGAGAGTCATATACCTTCTTTCCTCTGATTGTGGGCCAAACGCCTGCGGCAGTAAGCTGTGCCAGTGCCCAGTCAAATTCAAAGGCGTTTTTCTCAGTTGGGAAAAATTGCGCATCCTTTCCGCCGCCGTGATATACATTAAGAGGCATAAAGCCCCAGCCCTGTGACGGATTTTTGTCAAAGGTTCCCTTGTAGTAATAAATACGTGAGGTGATAAGCTGTTCGGCACGCTTTTCGGAAAAAGCAATTTCCTCATATCCCACACCGCATCTGTTGATACCGTTAAGGAAATGCCAATCGGGAGCATTTATGTAAATTCCGCGTTTTTTAAGCTCCTGATACCAGTCATTCACCGATGCCTTCCACTGCTTATACTGTGAATCGGTAAAATCATCGTGGCGGTGGGTTTTTCCGCCGGAGCACATAAGCATACCGTAGGGTC